>NZ_JBYTAG010000035.1:0-74196 GCF_058787995.1 Cupriavidus sp. FW305-27 | reverse complement strand
CCCCCCGCCTGCACTTCGACCTCACCACCGTCCAGCTCTTCATCGCCGTATCCGACTTCGGCAGCATCACCCGCGGCGCCGAACGCCTCCACCTGGCCCCCGCAGCCGCCTCCCGCCGCATCCTCGAACTGGAAGCCCAACTAGGCGTCTCCCTCTTCGAACGCCTGCCCCACGGCATGGCCCTGACCGAAGCCGGCCGCGCACTACTGGCCCACGCCCGCGGCATCACCCACACCGTCCAGCGCATGCAGGACGACGCTGCCTCCTTTGTCGGCGGCGACCTGGGCGTGGTCCGGGTAGCCGCGCCCAAATCCGCCGTCATCCAGTTCCTTCCCTTCGACATCCAACGCTGCGCCACGGCCTGCCCCGGCGTGCGCATCGACCTGCAGGAAATGAACAGCGCGGAAGTCCAGCAGTCGCTGCGCCGCGGCACCGTGGACATCGGCATTTACGACGGCAGCCTGGGCGTGATCGACCTGCCGACCGCGCCCTATCGGAATGATGAACTGGTGCTGGTGGTGGCGCGCGGCCATGCGCTGGCGCGGCGCCGCAAGGTCACGCCGGACGACGTGCTGGACTGCGACCTGATCGTGCTCAGCGAGAGTTCGGCGATCTCGATCGTGCTGGAGCGGCTGGCGGAGGAGGCCGGCCGCGTGCTGCGCATGCGCATGCGCGTGGGCGGTTTCGACAGCATGGCTGCGCTGGTGGCGCAGAACCTGGGCGGCGGGGTGATGCCGGAGGCGATCGCGCGCGAGGTGGCGGCCGGCAGCCGCTTTGTGCGGCTGCCCATTGCGGCGCCCTGGGCGCAGCGGCAGTTTGTGCTGTGCCATCGGCCCCATGGGGCACTTTCCTCGGCGGCGCTCAGCGTGCTGGCGGTGCTTGCGCAAAACGCGAAACCAGAATCCCCCAATTAGCGATAGCCCGCGGCGGATGTATTGCGGATGATGGCTCCATAACTACAGGACGGAGACACGCAATGCAGCGCAGACAATTCATTGTGGCGGCAGCGGCCGGGCTGGCGATACCCAGCCTGGTGCGCGCCGCCGACATCGCCGGCCCGGTGCGCATTGTGGTGGGCTTCGCCCCCGGCGGAGGCACCGATGTGCTGGCACGCGTGATCGGGCAGAAGCTCGGGGTCATGTGGAACACCAGCGTGCTGGTGGAGAACAAGCCCGGCGCTACCGGCGCCATCGCCGCCGCCTATGTGGCCAAGCAGCCGCCTGACGGCACCACCTTGCTGATGGCGCATGTGAACAGCCACGCGATCGCCCCGGCGCTGCTGGACGTCAAGTACGACCCGCGCGCCGACTTCACGCCGATTTCAATGGTGGGCGTCACGCCCAATATGCTGACCTGCCGTCCGGAGCAGAAGGTGCGCAGCGTTTCGGACATCGTGGCGCTGTGCCGGCAGAAGCCGGGGAAGATTTCCTTTGGCTCGTCCGGCATCGGTTCGGCGCAGCACCTGGCGCTGGAGATGTTCCGGTTGCAGGCCAGGCTTGATGTGGTGCACGTGCCTTACAAGGGCTCGGGCCCGCTGGTCGCTGACCTGATCGGCGGCCAGATCGACTATGCGTTCGACACCATGACCGCCGCCACGCCGTTTATCCAGCAGGGCAAGGTGATCGCGATTGCGCAGACCCGCCTGAAGCGCGCGGCCAGCCATCCCAATGTGCCGACGCTGGCGGAGTCCGGCTTCCCCGGGCTGGACGCGGCGTCGTGGTATGGCCTGGTGGGCCCGAAGAACATGCCGCCGGCGCTGGTGCAGCGCATGAACGCCGACGTCAACCGCGTGCTGGCCATGCCCGATGTTGCCGAGCGGCTCAAGAGTTTTGGCGCCGAGGACTCAGGCGGATCGAACCAGCAGTTCGCCGCCTTCATCGCCTCTGAGTCCACCAAGTGGGCCAAGGTCGTGAAGGACGCCGGCGTAAAGGCCGAGACCTGAGCGCCGCAAGGCAATGGCCGAGAACCGACGCACGCGCGCACGCTGCCCATCCATCTATCCAGGAAGAAGCATCCCATGACAGATTTCCGCGACTCGGGCGCACAGGCGCCTGCCTCCACCTTGCCGCTGGCCGGCGTGCGCGTGCTCGACGTCAGCCAGGTCATGGCCGGGCCCTACGCCTGCATGCTGCTGGCTGATCTGGGCGCCGACGTGATCAAGATCGAACCGCCCGACGGCGGCGACCAGACGCGCGGCGCGATGGGTTTCAAGATGAAGGGCTCGGACAGCATGGGCTTCCTCAACATGAACCGCAACAAGCGCAGCGTCACCCTGGATCTGAAGACCGAATCCGGCCGGCAGGTGCTTTATCGCCTGGCGGAAACGGCCGACATCCTGGTGGAGAACTACCGACCCGGCGTGATGAAGCGGCTGGGGATCGACTATGAGATCCTCGCCAGGATCAATCCCAAGCTGGTCTACTGCAGCATCTCGGGCTTTGGCCAGAGCGGGCCGTGGGCCGGGCGGCCGGGCTTTGACCTGATGGCGCAGGCGATGTCGGGCGTGATGAGCGTCACCGGCTACCCGGGCGGCGCGCCGGTGAAGGCGGGCGTTCCGGTGGCCGATATCGGCTGCGCGCTGTTCGCCACCTACGGCATGCTGTCTGCCTATATCGGCGCCAGGGAGACGGGCAAGGGGCAGTATGTCGATGCGTCGCTGTTCGATTCCGCGCTGGCGTTCTCGGTGTGGGACACCTGCGAATACTGGGGCACGGGCCGCGAGCCCGAGCCGCTGGGCACGGCCAACCGCATGAGCGCCCCTTACCAGGCGATGAAGTCCGCCGATGGCTACTTCGTCATGGGGGCCACCAACCAGAAGCTGTGGCAACTGCTGTGCAACACGCTCGACCGGCCCGACCTGCTCGCGGACGAGCGCTTTGCCACCGTGGCGCTGCGCCTGGCCAACCGGCAGGCACTGATCGCGATGCTGGAGGAGAGCTTCGTCAAGGAGAGCAGCGACTACTGGATCGAGCGCCTGCTCGGCGTCGGCATTCCGGCCGGGCCGATCCTGACCTACCCGCAGGCCTTCGACAGCGAGCACGGCCGCCACCGCCAGATGCGCATCGAAATCGATCATCCGATCGAGGGCAAGGTGCCCAATATCGGCTTCGCGGTGAAGATGGGCGGCACGCCCCAGCAGGTACGGCGCCCGCCGCCGCTGCTCGGCCAGCATACGGAAGAAATCCTGGCCGAGCTGGGTATCCCGAAGGACGAACAACAGTCGCTGGCTGTAGCCGGCGCATTCGGATCATGAAGGCCGCGCTGCCGCCGGAGGGCGGTCCCGGCAACGACGGACAAGTCACGCTCACGATGCAGGGGCAGGTCGCAACGCTGACGTTTGACCGACCAGCCGCGCGCAATGCGATGACGTGGGCCATGTACGAGCAACTTGCCACGCATTGCCGCGCGCTTGCGGCGCAAGGCAATGCGGGTGCGCGCGTGGTGGTGCTGCGCGGCGCGGGCGGAGAGGCCTTTGTCGCAGGTACTGACATTGCGCAGTTCCAGCAGTTCTCCAGCGGCGAGGACGGGGTTGCCTACGAAGCGCGTATCGACGAAGGCGTCCGCCTTGTCGAGCAACTGCCGATGCCAACTGTGGCGGTTATCGAAGGCTGGGCGGTGGGCGGCGGCCTGGCCATCGCCACTGCGTGCGACTTCCGTGTCGCGACGCCCAAGGCCCGCTTTGGCGTGCCGATTGCGCGCACGCTGGGCAACACGCTGTCGGCACTGAACCTTGCCAAGCTGCGTGCGGCCTGGGGGCTGCAGCCGGTGCGCCGCATGCTGCTGCTGGCGCAGATCCTCGACGCCGAGGCTGCGCTCGCGTGCGGGTTTCTTGAGGGTGTGTACGCTGCCGATGCGCTGGAGGCCGAGGTCGTCTCGCTATGCGACCGGCTTGGCGCGCTGGCGCCTGTCACGCAGACGGTGGTCAAGGAGGCGTTGCGGCGCCAGACCGTGCAGTCGGTGGCCGACACGGATGACCTGGTGCGCTTGTGCTACGGCAGCGGTGACTTCCGGGAAGGGGTGGATGCGTTCGTGAACCGGCGCCCGCCGGTATGGAAAGGGAGTTGAACGTCTGGGCCTCGTACGCCAGCCGCCGGTGTTTCAAAATTGAAACCATCTGGCTGATTTACCGTGCAACCGACACATCGCGCGAGCGTCACGCGCCCGCTCGTCAGCCTCCCGCCACGGGTGGCCCGCGATATGCATCACATTAATGCTACGGGCGATAAAGACGCTCGAGCCTGCATGCCTGAACCTGTGCCATGCAGTGGGTGTCACCAGCGCGGCTGGCGGTGGAATCGGTGCCAGATGGCATTTGTAAGGTCTGTGCCATCGCCGCGCCGCTTCTACCGTCTGGTTGCCGTCTCAGGAAGGAGCGCGCCATGAAGAACAAGCTTCCCCCGATTGCCACACTGGCCTTCGGCGTCTGCCTGACGATGTCTGCGGCATTGGCTGCCCCGCCGGGCGACATGGTCATGGTCACTGCCGACGAGGTCAAATGGGCGGACCTTCCACTGATACCGGGCGCCAAACTTGCCGTCCTCGAGGGGAAGATGGACAAGAAAGCGCCGTTCACGGCCCGGATCAAGCTGCCCGCGGATGCCAAGGTGCCGGCGCACTGGCACCCAGGCGTGGAGCGGGTGACCGTGCTTTCCGGGACGTTCAACTATGGCATGGGCGACAAGCTCGACCCGGAAAAGACCTCGCCGCTCGGCGCCGGCAGCCTGATTGTCATGCCGCCCAAGATGCGCCACTTTGGCTGGACCAAGGAGGAAACCGTTATCCAGATCAATGCGTCGGGGCCCTGGGCTTTCAACTTCGTCAACCCGGCTGATGATCCCAGGAAGAAGAAGTAATGTCTGGTGCGGGGCTATGGATGTCTCAAAGCGGCGCAAGCCGCGGGCAGGACCATAGCAGGCATCGGACGCGGCAAATACCTGATGGAGAGGGCGGTGGCTTGCGGCAATTGCCATGGCATGCGTGCGATTCGACGGCTGGCGGTAATCCTTGCACTGGTACTCGCTGGCTGTGCGGGGCCCCGGACGGCACCCACGCCTGATGCGCGGAGCGCATTGGCGCCGACGGGGAAACTCCGCGTCGGATTCATATCGGGCTCCCCGATCCATGCGACGAAGGATGCTGCGTCAGGGGAGTTCAGAGGCGTTGCCGTTGACCTCGGCAAGGAAATGGCGCGGCGTCTCGGCGTTTCGTTCGAGCCCGTTGCCTACACTTCGGTCCCGGCGTTGATCGCCGGCGCAAAAGCCGGGGAGTGGGATGTCGCCACGATGGGAATCAGTACCGAGCGCGCGTCGGTCGTGGACTTTACCGCGCCATACATGGAGGTCGAGTTCAGCTACCTCGTTCCGCCGGGTTCGCGCATCACCACGCTGGCGGACGTCGACAGGCCCGGTGTCCGGATTGGCGTGGTGGAAAAGAGCTCGCCGGATGCCTATCTTGCCAGCACCATGCGGAGTGCCACGCTGGTTCGGTCTTCAACTATTGCAGACATGGTTGAATCGCTGCGGGCCGGAAGGACAGATGTCATTTTCGGAACCAAGGCAGGCATGTACAGCCAGGCCGAGAAACTCGCGGGTTCGCGCGTGCTAGAGGGCCGGTCCGGCGGGGAGAAGGCCGGGATGGCAACGCCGAAAGGACGGGATTACAGTGCTGCCTACGCGCGCAAGTTTGTCGAGAGCGCGAAATCCGAAGGCCTGGTTGAGGCGGCGATCGAACGCGCCGCATTGCGCGGAGTCGTTGCCGCTCCGCGTGAATAGTATGCGCTAACACCTGCATCACCTGGCTACGACTTCGTTTCCGCCGATTCCAGAGTCCTCTCAATGCCCGCTCGGGCAAGTCCAAAGACAATGCTCCGATCCACTCGGATTGTGCTTATTTTCTGGTTGTCACTTGACAACCAGTCATTGCGCATCTAGTCTCGGAGACACGAATGACCCGCGCCAGGCACCCAAGGAAGAAGATTGAGGCCGCACTCAGGCATGCAGCGCTGCATGGCTGGCGTGTCGAGCAGGCCAAGGGCAACGGTCATGCGTGGGGCCGCATCTACTGCCCCGACAACGACAAGGAATGCCGCTGCGGCGAGTTCTGTGTATCCAGCGTCTGGAGCACGCCAAAGAATCCGGGCAACCACGCCAATGCCATCCGGCGGATCGTGGCCAACTGCTCGCATCAGCGGGAAGTGACAACGCTGCGCGTACTGCAATTCAGGACATGACCATGGAATATGCCTTCACCCTCAAATTTCACCTGTCGCAGGCGGACCGCGATACCGATGCGCTGGTCGAACGCCTGGCCGAGGCGGGGTGTGATGACGCGCTGGTGGGCACCGGCCTGCCGGGCCGCGTGGCGCTGGCATTTGTCCGTGAGGCAGAGTCGGCGCGGGTGGCCATGGTGAGTGCCCTGGCCGATGCCCGCCGCGCCATGCCGTCGTCCACGCTGATCGAGGCGGCGCCGGACCTGGTCGGGCTGACGGATATTGCCGAGATGGTTGGCGTGTCTCGCCAGAACATGCGCAAGCTGATGCTTGGCTACCCGGATTCCTTCCCGGTGCCGGTGCATGAAGGCAGCAGTTCGCTGTGGCACTTGCTGGACGTGATCGTGTGGCTGGGGCAGCGCGGCTACGACATTAAGCCGGAGCTCCTTGAAATCGCGGCCACGGCGATGCAGGTGAACCTGGCCAAGTGCGCCAGCCAGGTGGCTCCGGCGATGGCGCGGGAGTTCCGGTCGCTGGTGGCTTAGCGGTCGGCCGTCGACTCCGCTTCCCGGCCCATCCTTTTCGGGTGGTGGTACGAATCCCGGCCTCTGGCCAAGATGCCCGGACAACCGCCCTAGCCGGGCACCACAACCAGAAGTGGAGACAAGATGGCCGAATCAGACGTGAAAGCCGTGATGGGCGAGTTCTTCGCCGCCTTTGCCCGCGCAGACATGGAGCGCATCGCCGCGTGCCTGGACGATGAGTTCGTCTGGACCCTGCCCACCGGCGAATCCGACCCGCATGGCCTGGTTGTGCGCGGCAAGGCTGCCGCCACGGACTACCTGAAGCAGCGCTTCTTTGCAGACAAGGCCAATGCGCCGGTGCTGTCGGACGTCAAGCTTGAGTACACCGGTGATCTGGCCATCATGCGCTTTCGCGTACAGGTGCCGGCCAGCGATCAGCAGCACGGCCATCGCCAGCCGCGTCGCCAGGCGGGCGGGCACGGTGACCGCCATCAGCGTGCCGAGCAGCGCCATCGGCAAGCCCAGTGTCAGCGTCAGCCCGGTCGACCCATAGTGATGCCGACGATCAGCGACAGCAGGCCCAGCACCCACAGCATGGCCGTCATCAGCTGGTCTGCGCGACGATGCACGCCTTGCAGCAGCGGGGTGTGCGGCGCGGCTGGCGCAGAAACGGAACTGCCTGCGGCACGGCGGGCAGGGATGGTCGCGGACAGCCGTCCGGACAGGGCGTGGTCAGCGCTGGTCATGGTTCCCTCGCAGCGTAAGTCAAGAAGACGCTGCACCCCGTCCGCCTGATGGCTTATTGTCTTAATGTCTTAATTTATGGCATTGCGCGGCTGATTATATCGACGCCTGCCCGCTGCAACAGGCTCGGCCCGCGCGCCTTAATCCAACAGCGCCACCTGCACGTCGCGCGTGCCCTGGTACGGGTTGCGGCCGTGCCAGACCTGCAGGTTGTCCAGCACCATCACGTCGCCATCGCGCCAGGGCCAGCTATAGGTGGTCTGGTCGCACAGTTGGTCGATATGCGCGCGTTCGGCATCGGTCAGGCGTTCGCCATTGCCCAGCGTGGCGCCGGTCGGGTACTTCTGGCGCTTGCGCCGTTCCAGGTCCTGCTCGGGGTTCTCCACCTGCGGCAGCATATGCAGGATCGACCGGTACAGCTTGCGTCCGGTCTGCGGATGTACCACGAACGGCTCCAGCGCATTGAGCACGGTCAGGCTGCCGTCTTCATGCCAGACTGGTTCCAGCCCGCGCTCGGCGCACAGCCGGTTCACGTCGGCCGGGTCCTCGGTATGGAACGACTGGTTCCAGCCGCGCTCGTCCATATGCGCGTAAGAGGCATCGTCGGCATCGCGCCGCGGTCCGAAGTTGATCGCGGTGCGGCTGCCCAGCGTGGCGAGCCTGCCGGCCAGTTCTGGGTCCATGCGCTCGGCCAGGTGGCGCACATCGGTGATCAGGGTTTCGCCGCCCACCTCGGCGGTCTTGCGCGAGAAGAAAGCGATGCGGCGCGGGTAGTCGCGGCGGTAAGCCATTTCGGAATGTACCGCCAGGCGCACGCTGGCCGACAGCCGCGTGGCTTCCATCACGCGGCCGCTGATGGTTTCGCGCGGGGCGCGGCCGCCGGCGTAGCCACCGTCGAAGGCCGGAAACTGCTCGATGAAGTCGGCAAAGTCCTCCGTGCCGGCGGTCGGGAAGCCGCGCAGCACGATCCCGCCATGTTCCAGGATCAGCGCGTCCAGCGCCGGGCGCACCGTGCGCGACCACTGGCGGAACTGCGCGCGGTCCAGCAGGCGTTCGCCGGCCGGTTCGATGAACAGCGGCGGGCGGCCGGGCTGCAGCACGTGGCAGCGCACATCGGGCCCAAGGGCGGGAACGGCTACTGCGAAGGTTGCCGCATCGGCGGCGGTGGCTTGGGTCATGTTGTCTCCAGTCTTGTGCTCAGGTCGAAGGCGGGGTCAGTGCCGGTAGGACGGGTCGATGTGGTCCAGCTCGCGCCGCACCGCCGCCCATTCGCGGTCGCCGCGGATGGCTACGCGGCCGAAGGCCTTGCGGCTGGCTTCCAGCGATGCCGGTGACGGCATCACCAGTTCGCCGCCAGCCATGGCATCGACCTGGATCTTGCAGGCCGATTCCAGCCAGTAGATGTTGAAGAAGGCTTCGGCGATGGTGCGCCCGCATACCAGCAGGCCGTGGTTGCGCAGGATCATCGCGTTGTGCTGGCCCAGGTCCTGCACCAGCTGGCCCTGCTGGGCCAGGTCGACTACCGGGCCGGAGAAGTCGTGGTACGCAATGCGCCCGTAGAACATATGCGCATGCTGCGACACCGGCAGCAGGCCGCAGGCCATGGCCGATACCGCCGACGATGCGCGCGTATGCGTGTGCAGCACGCACAGCGCATCATGGCGCGCGGCGTGCACGGCGGTGTGGATCACGTAGGCGGCGGGGTTCAGGCCCAGCTCTCCGGCATCGCGCTCGGGCCGGTGGACGATGTCGCCGTTCAGGTGGATCTTGTACAGGCTGGACGCGTTTACTTCCTGGTACAGCAGCCCGTAGGGGTTGAGCAGGATGTGCTCAGGCTCGCCCGGAACGCGCGCGGTGATGTGGTTGTAGATCAGGTCGGTCATGCCGTACCGGTGGATGGCGCGGTAGAGCGCGGCCAGCTCGATGCGGGTGGCCCACTCGGCGTCCGAAATGGCGGCGGGACGGATGGGATCGGTTTCGCTCATGCGATGGCTCCTTTGCGTGCGTAGGGCTCAGTCCAGCCGGATGCCGAGCTCGGCCACCAGCCGCTTGTCGCTGGCGAATTGCGAAGCGGCGTAGTGCTGGTAGTCGGCGGTATTCATATGGCGGTTGGGCATCGATTCGGATTCGAGCGCGCGCAGGTAGGCAGGGTCCGATGTGGCCTGGCGGAAGGCATCGTGCAGCGTGGCGACCACCGCGGGGTCCAGCGCGCGCGGGCCGGCGATGCCGATTTCGGACTGCACGGTGATGTCGTAGCCCAGCTCGCGCAGCGTGGGCACGGCCTGCCAGCGCTTCAGGCGCTGCGGCTCGGCCACGGCCAGCAGGCGTACCTTGCCGGCTTCGGCCATGGCGCCCCAGCCGGCTTCGATCATCACGTCGACGTGGCCGCCCAGCAGCGCGGACAACGCATCGGCGCCGCCCTTGAAGGGGATGAAATTGAGCTTGATGCCGGCCTGCTGTTCCAGCCGGCGCACGGTGATCTGGCCGAGCGAGCCGGTGCCGACCGATGCCACGTTGACCTTGCCAGGGTTGGCGCGCGCGTGCTCGACGAAGTCGCCAAAGCGCTTCCAAGGCGAGCCCGCTGGCACCGAGATCCCGTACACATAGCTGGTCAGGCCGATGATGTAGGTGAAGTCCTTGATCGCGTCGTAGTTCACCGGCTGCAGGTGCGGCAGGCGGAACAACGCCGGTGTGATCAGCGCCAGCGTGTAGCCGTCGCGCGCCGCGCTGCGCGCCATCGCGGCGGGCCCGAGCGTGCCGCTGACGCCGGGCTGGTTCTGGATCACGATGGGCTGGCCCAGGGTCTTCGATGCCGCCAGGCACAGCGCGCGCATCTGCACGTCGGTGGCGCCGCCGGCGGTGAAGGGCACGATCAGGGTGATGGGGCGCGCGGGCCAGGCCTGGGCGCGCACGGTGGCGGGCAGGCTGAGCATGGCAGGGAAGAGGGCGGCGGCCGGCATGGCCTTGAGCAGTGTGCGCCGGCGGGCGTCGGGTGGGCGGGGCATGTGGTCTCCTTGTCTGGTCTGCGGCAGCGCGGGCGGGCTGGTTGCCGGATGCGTTCGAAGCGTCCCGTGTGGTCCGGGCTCTGCGCGATCGCCGTCCTGTGCTGCATGCGGAAAAGTCTATGGCGCATGTCGGCGCGCATTGATGCCGGCGCCCGGCAAACCGATTCCGAACCGGAATCGCGGACTAAAATGCCCCGGCCACCGTCGCAACATCGCGCTATATCGGCCAACCACAGGAATCGCTGCATGAAGACCGAAGACCTCAGACTGTTCCTGGTGGTGGCCGAGCACGGCAACCTGCACAAGGCTGCCGGCACGCTGGGGCTGACCCAGTCGTCGCTGTCCAAGGTATTGGCGCGGCTGGAGGGCGAGGCCGGACTGCAGCTGTTCGAGCGCATGCCGCGCGGCGTCATGCTGACGCCGGTGGGCCACAAGCTGCTGGCGCACGCGCGGCGCATCGTGCTGGCCAATGACGATATGGAGAACGAGATCAACGACGAGCGCCAGGCGCGCGTCGGCCAGGTGCGCGTGGCGACGCTGCCGCACGTGGTGCCGTCGCTGTTCTCGCCGCTGCTTGAGCAGTTCCTGGCCAGCCGGCCGCTGGCCAGGTTCTCGATCACCACGCACCTGAGCCCGCAGCTGATGGCCGCGCTGCAGGGCGGCGAGGTGGACCTGGTCTGCGCCGCCATGCCGGACGGCGAAACCGATGGCGTCGAGTACCTGCCGCTGGGCGCGCTGACGCTGCAGGTGGTGGCGCGCGCGGGGCATCCGCGGCGCGCGCGCTTCCGCTCGCTGGCCGATCTGGTGGACGAGCACTGGGTGGCGCCCGCCACCTCGCTCTATGTGCGCAGCGGCTTCGAGGGGCGCTTCACCAGCCGGGGCCTGCCGCCGCCGCGCGTGACCGTGGAAAGCACCAGTTCGTCAGTGTCATTCGCGGACCTGCTGCGCAACACCGACCTGCTCGGCATCATGCCGCAGCGGCTGCTGGGCCAGGCGGTGGCGCAGGGCCTGGAAGCCGTGGAGGGCGATGGCATGTGCTGGCAGTATGAGCTGGCCGTGTTCTGGCGATCCAGCGCCTACCTGTCGCCGCTGTGCCGCGACTTCCGCGACGCGCTGGTGCGCTGGTGCGGGGAAGCCGGCATCTGAGCCGATGCCGGCAACACCATGCCTCAATCCAGCCGGATATTGTTTTCCTTGATCACGTTGCCCCAGTACGCCTGGTCCGCTCTGGCCGTCGCCGCGAACGCCGCCGGCTGCGTCGTCTTGACGATCAGCCCCAGCTCGGCGAGGCGCTGGCGGATGTCCGGCGCGGCCATCACCGTTTCCACATCGGCCGAGACCTTGTCGACGATGGCCTGCGGCGTGCCGGCGGTGGTGAACAGGCCCAGCCAGGCCGGGCCGTCCAGGCCCTTGTAGCCGAGTTCCTGGAAGGTCGGCACATCCGGCAGCATCGGCGCGCGGGTATTGCCGGTGACCGCCAGCGGCTGGAGCTTGCCGGTGCGCGCATGCTGGCGCACCGTCATCGGCGACAGCGTTCCCAGCGAGATCTGGCCGCCGATCAGGTCGGTGGCGATGGGGGCTTCGCCCTTGTACGGGACATGGACCAGTTCGGCGCCAGCTCCCTTGAGAAAGACCTGCATATAGAGATGGGCGCCGGTGCCAATGCCATAGGTGCCATAGGAATACTTGTCGGGCTGGGACTTGGCCAGGCTGACCATCTGCGGCAGCGTGCGCGGCATGGCGCTGCTGGCGGTCAGCACCAGGCTCGAGGTGCACAGCTGGCAGATGGCGGTCAGGTCGCGCAGCGGATCGAACGGCGGCTTGGCCACCATATAGGGCGTCTGCACCAGGCTGGGCAAGCCCAGCAGCAGCGTGTAGCCGTCCGCCGGCGCCTTGGCGACCACGTCGGCGCCGATCATGCCACCCACGCCGGGGCGGTTCTCGACGATCACAGGGCGCTGCCACAGCTTGCTGAGCGGATCGCCCAGCGCGCGCGCCAGCACGTCGGTGGCACCGCCGGGCGGGTAGGGCACTACCACCCGCACCGGGCGCGACGGGTAAGCCTGCTGGGCCCACGCCCGGCTGATTCCAAGAGTCGAGGCGGTGGCTGCCAGGGAACCTGCTCCCAGCCAGTGCAGGGCTTTGCGGCGGTCGGCTTGCATGGTGTTTCCTCCAGTCGTTGACATCGTGTCGGTGCGCGGTACGGGTGCGCCAGGGCGCCAGTGACCACGGCAACCCGCAGCCTACGAGGCAGCGCCATGGCGGGGCATCGGCGGGATGGACGAAAAGAGTGGGAGTACTTACCCGGGGGCCTGTGCGGGAGGGTTATTGCGGCAGTGCCGCAATCCGAGCCGACGTTTCCCTTATGATGGGCGCCGCCGCTGTCTCTGCTGCTTGCCTGCCTGATCCCGTGCGGCGTCCGATCCATTTTTTGCTTTTCCATCATGGCCCGCCTCAAACTCGACCTGCCTGCCGACCAGTTCTGCTACGCCACGCACCTGACCGTGCGCGTGACCGACATCAACTCGGCCAACCACCTTGCCAACGATTCGATGATCTCGATGATCTCCGAGGCGCGGGCGCGCTTCCTGTATGAATTCGGCAGCGAGGATGTGCGGCAGGAAGGCGTCGGCATCATCGTGACCGACCTGGCCACGATGTACCGCAACGAGGCGCATGCGCGCGACCAGCTGCAGTTCGAGGTGGGGGTGATGGACTTCAACAAGTACGGCGGCGACATCATCTTCCGCATCACGCGGCCGGCCGACGGCACGCTGATCGCGATGGCCAAGTCGGGCTTTGTCTTCTTCGACTACGTGGGGAAGAAAGTGGTGGCGATGCCGGAGGGATTCGCCAAGCGGTTCCCGAAGGTGAACTGGATGGAGTAATCGCCTGCGTGGCGCTGTCCTTCAACAGCGCCACGGTTCCTGCACGAGATTCGGCTTACGCCTTGCGCTCGCCGCCCAGCGCCTCGGTGAGGTCGCCGAGCATGCCGGAGAGTTCGCCGGCCATCATGGTGAAATCGGCGTCGAAGCGCTCGTCTTCATCATGCGCCGTGCCGTCGGCCTGTTCCTTGATCACGTCCAGCGGCGCCACCTTCTTTACCACCAGCCCGTCGGTCAGCACGAACGAGACCCGGTCGTTCCACGTCATCGCCAGGCGCGTGCAGCGCTTGCCGGCGGCGATATGGCGGCGCAGGTCTTCCGGGTCCAGCGGATGGCGCACGTAACGGACAGTGGCCTTGCTTTCCGCGCCGGACTGCAGCTCGATTTCCTGGTCGACAGTGAAACCGCCCGGTGCCGCATCGCCGGCCAGCCATTCGGTCATGGCTGCCACCGGCGACTGGTTGACGTGCAGGTTGATCAGCGGCAGCGGATCCAGTGCCTTGAACAGCATGCCGCGCACTTCATCGGCCTTGGCCGTGGCGGCGGCATCAATGGCAAGCCAGCCGTTGTCCGGGTCGATCCACACACGCGTGTCGCGGCGGATGCTGAAGGCGCGCGGCAGCAGTTCTTCGGTGACCTGCTCCTTCAGTTCCTTCATTTGCTTGCGGCCCGGCTTGTAGCCTTGCTGCTCTTCGATTTCCGCGGCGCGGGCGCGCGTGACCTGGTTGACCACGGTGGTGGGCAGCAGCTTCTTTTCAGTGCGCAGCGTCAGCAGCATCTGGCCGCCGACGGTATGGACCAGCTGGCCGTTGTCACGCGGCGAGGCCCAGCCCTGGGTTTGCATTTCGAGGCTGGTACCGGGGAAGAAGGCGTGCTTCGCCAGGCTGGCTTCGACCTCGTCGGCGCTCAGCGACCACGGGGCGGAGAAACGATGGACCTGCAGATTCTTGAACCACATGGGAATTCGGCCAAAGGGACGAATTCTATCCTCTCGCGGCGCACGGCCGCGAAAAAGGAGGGCGCCGCGCGGCACGCCGACCGCGCGACGGTCACCGAGAGGCCCGCCCTTACAGGTCGAGCTTGGTGATCTTGCTGCCCTCGAGGCTCAGGCCCGCCATCAGGCCCGCATTGGTCATGACGAAGCCGACGATGGGTTGCTGGGCGGTCTTGGTGTCCAGCACGCCGCTGGCGCCAACCGTTGCCACGGCCACGGTGGCGTCGACGCCCGCGACCCAGCCTTCGCTGCGCACGAACTTGTCATACGCGTCCTGCGTCAGGAACATCAGGATCACGGACTTGGACTGCGCACCGATCTGCCAGCCGACCGAGCCGGAGACCAGGCGGTAATAACCGCGCGTGGCGCCGCCTGAGCGCAGGGAACCGTCGCCATACTCGCCGCCGACGATAAAGCCGGCCGACAGCGTCTTCGGGAACACCAGGATGCCGCGCGCGCGGTTGCCCAGCTCGCGCGAGCCCTGGACCGAGCTGTACAGGCGCGACAGCGTGCCGTCCACGCCGGAGTCCAGCTCACGCCGGCGCGCGGCCTTGTCGGTGGGGGCATCGGGCTTGGTGGTGGTGCAGGCACCCAGGGCCAGGCTGCCGAGGGCCAGACCCGCGCTGGCCGAAAGGAAGGTTCGACGTTTCATCTCGTCTCCTTGGTGTTGTTGTCGTCTTTGAAGCATAGGCGCCGGAAGCACCCGGGCAAATGCCGGACCGCGCAGAGACGTTTCCATTTGTGACGAAGGTGGTGCCGGGAGGCCATTCGCGGCAAGAATAGCCAGTCTTGCGCCCGGAACGTCCCATGGCTGAACATGGGACGGCCCAATGCGCCGTGACCGCATCATCCAGCCATGAAAAAACTCCTGACAGCCCTGCCGCTGGCCTTCCTGGCCGCGTGCGCTTCACATCCTTCGGGTTCTTCCAATGACGCCGGCGCCGCGGCTGCCGGATCGCAGTCGGCCGTCGACAGCAGCGGCTGGCAGGCGCTGCGCGCCAAATACATGGACTGCGCCCAGAAGAAGGCCAACGATAACCTGTCGGCCAAGGGCCAGCCCAAGGACGTGGCCAACCTGGCGCTGGCCGCGTGCGAGCCTGAGCTGGGCGCCATGCATGATTCCTTCCGCACCTACCTGGATGGGCAGATGTCGTCGTCGCACGGCAAGAGCAGCGCGCGCCAGGCAGCGGCGCGCGTGACCACCGACACCCGCGAGAAGGCGCGCAGCTACCTGGTGCGCTACGTCGAGCGCGAGCGCTACGTGGCCCGCGTGCCCTGAGGGCACGCGCGCGGCAGCCTGGTCAAAGCATTTCCAGCGGGCCCGGGCCGTCGGGCGGCGGGAAGATGCGGTCGAGCTCGGCCAGCTGGGCGGCCGACAGCGTATGCGACAGCGCGCCCAGGTTCTCCAGCAGGCGCTCGCGCCGGCTGGTCTTGGGGATGGCGATGACGCCGTCCTGCGCCAGCAGCCAGGCCAGCGCCGCCTGTGCCGCCGTCATGCCGTGGTCGCGCGCAAAGCGCTTCAGACCGGGGTTGCCCAGCAGGCGTGACTGCTCGATCGGCGAGTAGGCCATCACCGGCACGCCGCGCTGGCGCAGCCACGGCAGCAGGTCCCATTCGATGCCGCGCCGGCCCAGGTTGTACAGCAACTGGTTGATGGCCAGCCGGTCGCCGCCCGGTGCGTCCCACAACTCCTGCATATCGGACAGGTCCAGGTTGCTCACGCCCCAGCGGCGGATCTTGCCGTCGCGCTGCAGCGCCTCCATGGCCTGCACGGTCTCTTCCAGCGGCACGCCGCCGCGCCAGTGCAATAAATAGAGGTCGATGCGGTCGGTGCGCAGCCGCTTCAGGCTGCGCTCGCAGGCCTGCACGGTGCCGCGCCGGCTGGCGTTGAAGGGATAGACCTTGCTGACGAGGAAGGCCTCGTCGCGGCGCCCGGCGATGGCCTCGCCGATCATCTCCTCGGACTGGCCCTCGCCATACATCTCGGCGGTATCGATCAGCCGCAGGCCAAGGTCCAGGCCCAGGCGCAGCGTGGCGATTTCTTCGGCGCGCGCGGCGCGCGACTCGCCCATATTCCACGTTCCCATGCCGAGCGCCGGGATGCGCTCGCCGTCGGGCAGGGTGACTTGCTTCATGTGTCGGCTTCCTGGTTTGCCGGGTCAGGTGCCGGGCGGCACCCAACCACACTAGTTAACAACACCTGGAATGTACAAGCCGCGCGGGCCGGGATTGCTTCAGACCAGTCCGGTCAGAAAATACACCGAGATGACGAAGAACACCGCGGCGGTCTTGATCATTGTGACGGCGAAGATATCGCGGTAGGACTCGCGGTGGGTCAGGCCGGTCACCGCCAGCAGCGTGATCACTGCGCCGTTGTGCGGCAGCGTGTCCATGCCGCCGCTGGCCATCGACACCACGCGGTGCAGTACTTCCAGCGGGATCTGCATGGCCTGCGCGCCCCCGATAAAGGTCTGCGACATCGCCGCCAGCGCAATGCTCATGCCGCCCGAGGCCGAGCCGGTGATGCCGGCCAGCGTGCTGACCGAGACCGCGGCATTGACCAGCGGGTTGGGAATCGCGCGCAGTGCGTCGCTGACCACCAGGAATCCGGGCAGGGCGGCGATGACCCCGCCGAAGCCGTATTCCGATGCCGTGTTCATCGATGCCAGCAGCGCGCCGCCGACGGCGCCCTTGGTGCCCTCGGCAAAGCGCTCGCGCAGGGCGCCGAAGGCGGTCACCAGCACCACCGCGATGCCCAGCAGCAGCGCGCCTTCCACTGCCCAGATCGCGGTCACGCTGGCGATCTTGGTTTCCACCGGCTTGGGCAGGCCCGGCAGCGCCACGCTGTTGGAAGGGCCATACCAGAGCGGGATCATCCGCGTCAGCCAGAAGTTGGCCACGCCCACCACCACCAGCGGCAGCAGCGCCAGCAGCGGGTGCGGCAGCTTGCCGGACTGGCTGCGCTCGGACTCGTTGCGCAGGTTGGTGCCGTAGCCTTCGCCACGCGCGGCGGCGGCGCGGCGGCGCCATTCCAGGTAGCTCAGGCCCACCACCAGGATAAACAGCGAGCCGGCCACGCCCAGCACCGGTGCGGCCCAGGAGGTGGTGTTGAAAAAGTTGGTGGGGATGATGTTCTGGATCTGCGGCGTGCCCGGCAGCGAATCCATGGTGAACGAGAACGCGCCCAGTGCGATCGCGCCCGGCATCAGCCGCTTGGGGATGTTGCTCTGGCGGTACAGCTCGGCCGCGAACGGATAGACCGCGAACACCACCACGAACAGCAACACGCCGCCATAGGTCAGCAGCGCGCATACCGTGACGATCACCGCATTGGCGCGCGAGCGCCCGATATAGCGGATCGCCGCGGCGACGATGGACTCGGAAAAGCCGGACAGCTCGACCACCTTGCCGAATACCGCGCCTAATAGGAACACGGGGAAATACAGTTTCACGAAGCCGACCATCTTCTCCATGAAGATACCGGTGAACACCGGCGCGACCGCGGACGGGTCGGTCAGCAGCACCGCGCCCAGCGCGGCGATGGGCGCGAACAGGATCACGCTGTAGCCGCGGTACGCGGCGAACATCAGAAAGGCAAGGGCTGCCAGCACGATCAGAAACGACATCGGATCTCCTTCAGGGTTGCCTTGTCCTGAGGTGCGGTCCGTTGCCGCGCGGGGCCTGGCGCTTGTGGCGCCTTGTCTCTGTCAGTCCGTCAGGAAAAGGGATCAGCCGGCGACTTTGCCACAGCTTGGCCCGCGGCGTAACCTCCGGTCTCGCCGCGGGGGGCACTGGGATGACAGTTGCCGGCATGAAGGAGATGCGCCGTTTCAGCCGTGCTGGTGGCGGTACTCCTGCGTGCGCCCGCCGTAGCCATAGGCCGCGGCGCGGGCGTCGATCACGTGCACGTACGACACCGGATGCAGCTTGCCCAGCAGCCCCGACATGGTCTCGAACACGGCCTCGATGAACTGCGCTTTCTCCGCCTTGGTGTTGGTTTCATCGGTCACGCTGATGTCCAGGTGGAAGGCGTTGCGGCCCTGCTCCGACAGCGGCACGTCGGCGATGATCCAGCTGTCGTGCGGGATGTACTGGACCGTGACGGCAATCACCTCGCGCTTCTTGCCGAGCACGCGCTCGGTCAGGTCGGCGATCGCCCTGGCGCTGCGGCGGGTGAGGTCGGCATCGGGTTGGCCGGACAGGTGCAGGACGATGTGGGGCATGGCTGGCTCCTTGGTTTTTCGTGGGTTGGTGATGTCATGGTAGGGGGTGGTGTAGTATCGGAAAAGTGGGAATATTCGATGTGTGCCATCGGATTATCCGAAGTAATGCCACCCTTGCCGGAGCCTTGCCATGCGTGGATTCGAAACCGACCAGTTACGCACCTTTGTCACGGTCGCGGACAGCGGCAGCCTGTCGGCGGCGGCGCCCAGGCTGTTCCTGTCGCAGTCGTCGGTCAGCGAGCAGCTGCGCAAGCTGGAGGAGCGCGCCGGCGTGCCGCTGCTGTCGCGCGGCCGGCATGGCGCGGTGCCGACGCCGGCGGGCGAGCGGCTGCTGGAACACGCGCGGCGCATCCTGGCGCTCAACGAGCTGGCCCTGCAGGACCTGCGCGGCCACGCGCTGGCGGGCGAACTGCGGCTGGCCGTGACCGACTACTTCCGCCCGGGCGAGATCGCCGGCATGTTGCGGCGCCTGCGCGAGCGCTACCCCTACCTGCGCCTGCACGTGACGGTGATGAAGAGCGCGGCGATCGACGCCGCTGCGGAGATGGACACCTTCGATATCGGCCTCAGCATGCGCCTGCCGGGCACGCGCGGGCAGGGCACGCGCGGCACAGTGCTGCGGCGTGAGCCGCTGGCCTGGGTAGCCGCGCCGGCCGAGGCCGACAGCCTGTCCGCGACGCTGCCGCTGGTGCTGCTGCCCGATACCTGCTCGCTGCATCAGTACGTGGTGCAGCTGCTGCTGCGCAAGCGGCTTCCGTTCGAGATTGCGCACTCCGCGTCAGGCGTGGCGGGGCTGCATCTGGCACTGGCGGCGGGGCTTGGGATGTCGTGCCTGAACGCCTCGGCGATCGGCCCCGGCGTGGCGCCGCTGGACGCCGCCACCATTGCACGGCTGGGGCTGCCGCGGCTGCCTGAGGCGGAGTTCTTCCTGCTGCCCGCGCGGCGCGGGGAGTCAGCGTTTGTAGCCGAGGCGCGCGATGCGCTTGCCGGGCAGCTGGGCTAAGAGACGGGCATTCAGTACGACACCTCAAGTCGGGGAATGGATCACAAGACGGACTGTGGCAACCGCTACTTGTGCCGAAAGCAACATATATTGATCGCGAATAGGAATAATTCGCAATCTCGTTGACCCTGGCAATCCTGTAATCGATAATGCGCCCGCGTTTTCAAAACTATTACAGCCGATTACAGGGAAATGAGAATAAAACTTCACCCGATCTGTGCCGCGGTGGCGGGGAGCTTCGTATTTCAACCGGTGCTGACGTGGGCCCAGGCCGCGCCAGGCGCTTCGGCGCAGTTGCCTGAGGTCACGGTCAGGGCCGATGTCAGCCGCGAGCTTGGCACCGGCTATAACCCGCCTAATGCGGTCAGCGCGACCAAGACCGGGGCGCCGCTGCGCGACATCCCGCAGACCGTCAACGTGGTCACCGCCGATGTCATGCGCGACCAGCACGCCACTTCGATGCAGGATGCGCTGAAGAACGTGCCGGGCGTGTCGTTCTCGCACGGCGACGGCCAGCGCGACCAGGTGTCGATCCGCGGCTTTTCCGCCATCGCCGACCAGTTCGTCGACGGCATCCGCGACGATGCGCTGTACTTCCGCGACATGTCCAATGTCGACCGCGTCGAAGTCATCAAGGGTCCCGCGGCGGTGCTGTACGGGCGCGGCTCGTCGGGCGGCCTGATCAACCGCGTGACCAAGAAGCCGGGCATCGACGTCACCGACTTCGCACTCAGCTACGGCATGTGGGCCGACCGCCGCGCCGAAGCCGACGTGGGCCGCGTGTTTGGCGACGGCGCCGCCGCCTTCCGCGTGACCGGCGCGGTGGAGAAGGCCAACAGCTACCGCTCGCAGCAGTTCCTGGACCGCTCGGCGATCGCGCCGTCGCTGGAGCTGCGCATCGCTCCCGAAACCACCGTGCTGTTCCAGGCAGACTACCTGGAAGACCGCCGCGTGACCGACTTCGGCATCCCGGCCTACAAGGGACGCCCGGTGGACGTGCCGGCCTCGCGCTACTACGGCGCGGCCAACGCGCGCGATGCCGACTACTCGCAGTCGCGCGTGTTCTCCGGCACCGCCACGGTCAACCATCGCTTCAATGAGAACTGGTCGATCCGCAACGCTACGCGCTACTACCACTACTCGCTGGACCGCAACAACACGCTGACCAACACGGTGAACGAGGCGGCGCGCACCCTCACCATGAACCACGGCAATGTCCGCCGCGAGGAACATGGCTGGTTCAACCAGACCGACCTGACCCAGAAGGCCACCTTCCTGGGCATGAAGCACGAGATCCTGTACGGCATGGAGATCGGCCAGCAGAACAAGGACCAGGTCAACAACACCAAGCCGGTGGTCGGCGCCAACGGCCTGCCGATCGCTTTCGACCTGTTCAACCCGGTGTTGGTGGCGCTGCCGCGCCAGGCACCCGGCACGCCGGGCACGTCGAACCTTGGCGTGTTCAATACCCTGGCGTTCTACACCCAGGACATGATCACCTTCAGCGAGCAGTGGAAGGCGCTGCTGGGCGTGCGCTACGACAACTTCCAGCAGGAGACGCAGACCCGCATCGCCGGCCAGCGCAACCTGTCGCGCACCGACACCGCCTGGAGCCCGCGCGCCGGCCTGGTGTGGCAGCCGTCGAAGTCGCAGTCGTACTACGTGTCCTGGAGCAAGTCGTTCCAGCCCTCCGGCGAGGCTTTCGCGCTGGCGGCCAACAATGCCGACCTGGCACCGGAGACCACCAACAACACCGAGGTGGGCGCAAAGTACGACTGGCTGAACGGCAAGGCGAGCACGACGATCTCGGTGTTCAGGCTGGAGCGCAGCAATATCAAGATCGCCAACGCCACCAACACGGCGCTGCTGCCGATCGGCGAACAGCGCACCGACGGCATCGAGATCTCCGGCGCGGCTGAACTCGGCGGCGGCTGGCGCATGCTGGCCGGCTACGCCTACCTGGATGCCACCGTCACCAAGTCCACCGCCGCGCTGCAGGGCAAGCGCGCCACCATCACGCCGCGCCACTCCGGCAACGCGTGGCTGACCAAGGACCTGGGCCACGGCTTCGGCGTTGGCGCCGGCCTGAACCTGGTGGGCGCGCGCTATGCCGACCCGCTGAACACCGTGACGCTGCCCGGCTATGTCACCGCCGATGCGATGGCCTGGTACCGCCGCGGCGCCTTCGAGGCACAGCTGAACCTGTACAACCTGTTCGACAAGGGCTACATCGTGTCCGCGCATGGCACGAGCCCCAACCTGAACATGCCGGGTGCCCCGCGCAGCGTGATGGCCACCCTGCGCTACCGGATGTAAAGCGCAGCATCGTGGACAAAAAAACCGGGCGGTGATGAACCGCCCGGTTTTTTTTCGACTGCCGTTTCTCGTTCGGCGGGGACACGCAACGGCATGCCCCGGAGAAACCCTGAGTCCCGCGCCGTGCCGGCAGGGTCAGTGGTCGCGTTCCCAGGTCTGGGTGCGGCCGATCAGGCTGATGCCGATGAAGCCGCGTACGTTGAGCTTGTTGCCGTCCTCGGCCAACGACATCTTGCTCTTGTAGACCTTGCCGTTCTCCGGATCGAGGATCTCGCCGCCGCTCCACTCGTTGTCGCCGGTCTTGCGCAGGCCGGAGAGGATGGTCATGCCGATGACGGGCTGGTCCTTGCGTGCGTCGGTGCACTTGTCGCACACGCGCGGCTTGCCGTCGCTCTCGACGAAGGTCTTGACCAGGCGTCCGCTGAAGACGCCGTTCTTCTCGGTGATCTCCACCAGCCCGCGCGGCTTGCCGGTGTTGTCGTCGATGGTCTTCCACATGCCGCTGGGCGTGGCCTGCGCCATCGCCGCGGCGCTGCCGAGCAGGGTTGCGGCGATCACGGCGGCGCGCAGGGTCGAAGCAAGGGGGGAATGGATGCGCATGATGTCTCCTTTGAGGTTCGTAGCCACGCCAATCTACTGGCGCCGGGGGCGCGCCGCAATCCGGCGCGGCGCGGCGCGCGCCTTTCCGCGGCCATTGCCTGCTACCCGGAAAGCCGCATGCAGCCGCCGTTTGCGGGTTATTGTGATGCAGCAAAAGGCGCCGGCGGGCGGGCGCTGAAGCAATCCTCTAAGCGGACGTACGACGCGCTGCCGGCAGGGCGAGGCGAGTGGCGCGCAGAGTCGCGAGGGTGAGAGCGCGAACACGCGAGGCACGGCGCGCGCGATCCGGATCGCTCGGCAAGCGCGCGGATCGAACACGCATGCCGATGGCTTGATCGAAGCGTCTGCCGAAGTGTTGCCGCGATGCTTCGCGAGCGTCGCGGCTTGGCTCGATCGCAACGCTTTGATGACCTCGCGATGCCTTCGCGCTGTTGCGTCGATGCAAACCGTTGCGTGCACGCATCACTCTTGGATGGTGTGTGCGACGGTGTCGCGCGAAGCGCGAAGCGAGCATGGCCGAGGCCTGGTCGCATAACGGCGCGTGCGTGCGCTGCCGACTGTGTAAAGCATGCAGGGCGTGTGTCGCGCAGCGCGGCGCGCGCGCGATCAGGAACGTGTCCGCGCCAGTCGAAGGCTGCCGCACGCGTATCGGTGCATCGCCCGCAAAGCCTTTGTCCATGCGGCTTTTCGGAAAACGCGATGACGCGCGCAGCGGCATTGCGCAGTCGTCAGGCGCGCGTTGCGATGCTGGTCGTCAGGGTTTGTCGCGGCGTGTAAAAGCTGCGATGCGCGGTGCGTGCGATGGGGTGTCGCGCTGCATGTGCGAGCGTGCGAAACGAGCGTCGGCACCAGCGTGCGAGCGACGCGTTGCGATGCTATCGGCAACGTCTTCGTGACCCTGCGCGTGAGAACTAGTTCGAGCGATACATGCAGGCAAGTTTTTTTGCACTTTTTTCTTAACATCATCGTGCAAACGAATTATGATTCGCCTTGACAAGAGTCTCACTTCATTGCAGAGAAGCAGGAAGCAAGATGGAACGACGAGCGCGATGCGCGCTTCGATGCAGTGACGAAGGTAGTAGCTGAGGAGCACGAGAACTTTGACGCAGACCAGGCCGGACCGGCTTCTTAAAACGCGTGCAGTCTCCCTTGGTCCATTAACGGGTTGGACCCGCTACCACCGAATGAATGCCGTCTGCCGTGCGCGAGGCCAAGCCCGCACCGCGGGCCAGCTGTCCGATATCTCCTCATTTCTGGCCGTGCGCCGGCTCAACGGGCGGTGCGGGCTGATCGAATATTCCAGGGCGCGGCACGTGCCCGAGACCCGCTTGCGGGCTCGCTCCGGCCGCCAAGTCACCGCCAGGGGCGGTGCGCCTGCAACCAAATTCATTAGCGTGCAGCAGTGGTCGGGCCGCACGCCGATGAATCGCTCGCTCGACTGGGGCCGCGCTGCTGTAGTGCGCCTCGGGTCGGTCGGGTCGCCAACTTAGGTCATTCGATATTCACTCTCTAGTGAAGGAGTTATCCATGGCAACTGCTGCAAAGAAAAAGCCGGCGGCTAAGAAGGCCGCCAAGCCGGCCGCCAAGAAGGCTGCTGTGAAGAAGGTAGCCGCCAAGAAGGCAGCACCGGCCGCCAAGAAGGCACCGGCCAAGAAGGCCGCTGTGAAGAAGGTCGCAGCCAAGAAGGCGCCGGCCAAGAAGGCCGCCGCCAAGAAGGCCCCGGCCAAGAAGGCCCCGGCCAAGAAGGCCGCGGTGAAGAAGGTAGCCGCCAAGAAGGTCGCGACCAAGAAGGTTGCAGCCAAGAAGGCTCCGGCCAAGAAAGCCGCGGTGAAGAAGGTAGCCGCCAAGAAGGTCGTGGCCAAGAAGGCTGTCGCCAAGAAGGCTCCGGCCAAGAAGGCTGCAGTGAAGAAGGTTGCTGCCAAGAAGGCTGCGCCGGCCAAGAAGGCTGCCGCCAAGAAGCCGGCTGCCAAGAAGGCTGCTGCCAAGAAGCCGGCTGCCAAGAAGGCTGCCGCCAAGCCTGCCGCGGCCCCTGCCGTTGCTCCCGCTTCGGCTGCCAAGACCGCGCTGAACCCGGCTGCTGCCTGGCCGTTCCCGACGGGCAACCGTCCGTAAGCTGCTCCGCCACGGAGTGGACCTTACACGTTCCGCAAGGAACCGCACCGGCACGCAGCGCGTGCCCGCATGACCGGATACTGCGTATCCGGTCCGCAAGACACCAGGTCTTGCCGACCCGCCGATGGCATCCGCCCGGCGGGTTTTTTCATGGGCGCGCGCCCGCGCGCGGAGCGGTCCGCCGCAATGTTACGGAATTGCAAAGCCGAAAAAAAGCGCCGCGACCCTTGCAGGTGCGGCGCGTTCTGCTGCGCCCTGGCGCGGCCCTGCGGGGCCGCGAGGGCTCAGTGCGTGACCCGGGTCACGCCGCCCGAGGACAGCAGCCGTACGCGTTCGCCAGGGCGGAAGGCTTCGTCGGCCTCCTGCGTGATCGCGCGCATCTCGCCGTTGTCCAGGCGCACGGTGATTTCCAGCCCGCGGCGCTGGTTGATCTTGTTCTCGGCCGCGCTGCCGGCAATGCCGCCGAGCACCGCACCAAGGATCCCGGCCGCCACCGCGCCGTTGCCGCCGCCGATGGTGCTGCCTGCGGCAATGCCGCCGATGGCACCGCCCGCGAGCGTGCCGGCACCGCTCTGGCCACCCTGGATGGTGACCTCGCGGATGCCTTCGACCACGCCGTAGCGCACGGTCTGTTCACGCTGCGCCTGGCCCGTGCCATAGACGCTGTTGGAGTTGGATTGGGTAGCGCAGCCGGCAACCAGGGCGGTGACGGCAAGGACGGCAACGGCACCGCCACGTAGCTTGTTGTTCATGTCGTTTCCCGAGAAGAAGCCACGCGCTGGCCGCAGGTCAGGCGTAGCGGTACCCGAATGCAGACTGGAACCGGTTGCCGATTTCCTCGCGCGACAACCAGTGATTCTGCGGACCCTGTTGCGCGATCTTGACCGAACCCATCAGCGATGCCAGGCGGCCAGTCGTTTCCCAGTCTAATCCGTTTTCAATGCCGTAGAGCAGGCCGCCACGGAAGGCATCGCCACACCCGGTCGGGTCCACGATGCGCTCGGCCGCAACCGCCGGAATCGCGTACTGGCGACCATCGGCAAAGATGCTGGCGCCGCGCTCGCCGTGCGTGACGATGAAGGCACGAACCTTGGCGGCAACCTCGGCGCTGGTCCAGGCGGTGCGGGACAGCAGGACCTGCGCCTCGTAGTCATTGACTGTCACGTAACTGGCGAGTTCAACGAACTCGCGCAGGTCTTCCCCGTTGAACAGGGGCATGGCCTGACCCAGATCAAAGATGAACGGCACGCCGGCCTCGGCGAACTGGCGCGCGTGGTGCAGCATGCCCTCGCGGCTGTCGGGCGCGACGATGCCCAGGCCCGGCGCGCTGGCGCCGCCCAGCGCATCCTTGACGTGGTTCAGCTGCGACTGGCTCATTGCGCCAGGGTGGAAGGCGGTGATCTGGTTGTTGTCCAGGTCAGTGGTGATCATGGCCTGCGCCGTGAAGGTCTCCGGCAGCACGCGGATGTGGCCGGTGGGGATCTCCAGCTTGCGCAGGTAGTCCAGATAGGGTTCGGCATCGGCGCCGACGGTGGCCATCACCACGGGATCGCCGCCCAGCATCTTCAGCGTGTAGGCGATGTTGCCGGCGCAGCCGCCGAACTCGCGGCGCATGCCGGGCACCAGGAACGAGACGTTCAGCATGTGGATCTGGTCCGGCAGGATGTGTTCACGGAAGCGTCCATCGAACGTCATGATGGTGTCGTAGGCGACGGAGCCGCAGATCAGGCTGGCCATGCTCTCTCCAGGTGTTGGGGTGATTGGTGGAATGGAGCCCTTGCGGGCAGTATCGGTCGGGCAGAAAACAAAAAGCGGCCGCCCCGGGATGCGGGCGGCCGCTGCCGCCCGGGAACCCGCGGGTTCCCGGGCGTGCCGCTGATTTACTTCAGCGCGGCCAGGGCTGCGTCGTAGTCCGGCTCGGTCTTGATTTCCGGCACCAGCTGGCTGTACTTGACGGTGTCGTTCTCGTCGAGCACCACCACGGCACGTGCGGTCACGCCGGCCAGCGGGCCGGACTTGATGTCCACGCCGTAGTTGCCCTTGAACTCGGCGCCGCGCATGGTCGACAGCGGCACCACGTTGGCCAGGCCTTCAGCGGTGCAGAAGCGGCCCATGGCGAACGGCAGGTCGGCCGAGATCGTCAGCACCACGGTGTTGGCGAGGCCGCTGGCGGCTTCATTGAACTTGCGCGCGGAGGCCTGGCACACCGGGGTGTCCAGGCTCGGGACGATGTTCAGCACCTTGCGCTTGCCGGCGAAGTCAGCCAGCGTGACGTCCTTCAGGTCCTTGCCGACCAGCGAGAAGGCGGGGGCCTTGTCGCCGGCTTGCGGGAACTTGCCTGCGACTTCGATGGCGTTGCCGCCGAGGGTGACGTTGCTCATGTCTACTCCTTGTTGTCTGATGGATTTCCGGTTCGTGTCCGGAGCGGGGGGCGCGGCCTGCCGCCGGACTCGGATCCGGTCCGGCGGCGGGCCAGGGATTCAGGGGTAAAAAATCAGCACGCGATAGTTGGCCGGCGCCTGCTGCGTCCGGAATCGTACCCGAACCGGCAGCTCCATGCCCGCGCGAAGACCCTGCGCGGCAAAGGCCTTTTGCGACGGCTCCAGGTACTCCGCGGGTTGCAGCACGCGGCGCAGCAGCAGCTGGTCCTGCAGGTCGGTCATCACCAGCTCGATCGCGGGCAGGGCGGTGCTGGCGCGGCCCAGGTTGCGCAGCGTGACCGACAGCAGGTAGGTGTCGCCGTCTTCATCCTGGCGCTGCAGCTGCGAGGTCTCGATGCGCAGCGCATCGATGTCGCGCCATGGCGGCACGTCGCAGCCCAGCGGCGCGCAGGCGGCCTCGAGTGCCGGGCGCAGCAT
The DNA here is from genome assembly GCF_058787995.1 of Cupriavidus sp. FW305-27. Lineage (NCBI taxonomy): Bacteria > Pseudomonadati > Pseudomonadota > Betaproteobacteria > Burkholderiales > Burkholderiaceae > Cupriavidus > Cupriavidus sp. FW305-27. Next base: position 46,724 of record NZ_JBYTAG010000035.1, on the reverse strand, counting down.
CGGGAACTGGCCGGCCAGCTGGCTGCGTGCCAGGTAGACCACTTGCACGGCAGCGGCGATGGCAAGCACCACGGCGGCCACGCGCCAGGCGGAGCGGGGCACCGTCACGGGCTTGCGGGGCTGCCGTTCGCGCTCGCGCTCGCGCTCACGCGCGTGGCGCAGGAAGTCGGGGGCGAAGACCGGGCCGGCCGGTGCTTCGGTGCGTGCCCAGCGGCGCGTGGTCTGCTCGCGCGCGACGGCGCCGCCGGTGACGCTGGACGGCTGTCCGGTGTCGGGGGCGTTGTCGTCGTCGCCAACGGTGGGTGAGGTGGGCGCGGCAGGCGAGGTGGCAAGGCGGGCCGATGCCTCATCCGGCCATGCGGTCGGCTCGGACCCGGCATCGGCTGATGCCGCGCGCAGGAACTCGCTTGCGCTGGGGATGTTGGCAGCGGGTGCCACTGGCACGGGCTTGGCGTCAGCATCAGCCGGTTGCGGTGCTGCCGGTGCCGCCGCAGCGGCCGGGGTATCGAGCGCGCCGTGATCGAGTGCCGGCCAGGCGGACGCGGACGCCGCTTGTGCCGGCTGTGCCGGCGCATCCTCGGCGGGTTCCGGTGCCGTGACGGGGGCGGGCCCGGCCGCCTCCGGGCCGGCAGCCTGGCGTTCCGCCTCGCGCGCATCGCGATGGGCGACGGCTTCGTTGGCTTCGCGCAGCGCCTGCTCGATCTCTGCGTCTTCCATGCCGGCGGGTGCCGGCATGGCCATGTCCTCCGGCGACGACATCAGCATCGTCGGCGCATCCAGCGCCGGCACGTCATAGCCGGGGTCGATGGTCGGGGTGAAGGCAGGCTGCGGCGCAGGCGCGGCTTTAGCCGATGCGGGCGCCGCCGAGGGGGCGGGAGGGGTGGCCGGCGAAGCAGCCGCAGATGGCGCCGATGGCGCCGATGACGCCGATGACGCCGATGACGCCGATGACGCCGATGATGCAGCGCCGGCCGGCAGCGGAATCTCGATCAGGTGCTCGCGCGCGTCGAACACCGTTTCGCACTGGCCGCAGCGCACCAGGCCCTGGCGCAGGCGCAACTGGTCGGCGACCAGCCGGAAGGCGGTACGGCAGGCCGGGCAGCGCGTGACTAGCTTGACGGCGGCCATCGGTGTGAATCAGGGTTGGGCGCCGCGGGTGCCATGCAGGCACACCCAGCCTTCCTCGCTGCGCCACACCGTCAGCGGCAGCCAGGGCGCGTAGGCCGCGGCGACTTCATCCGCCTGGCGTTCCAGCACGCCGGACAGCACCAGCCGTCCGCCGGCGCGCACGCGCGCGCTCAGCATGGCGGCCATCAGCTTGAGCGGATTGGACAGGATGTTGGCGACCACCAGGTCATAGCTGGCCTCGGACACCGATTCGGGCAGCGCGAACGAGGCTTCCACGCGGTTGCGCTCGGCGTTGTAGCGCGACGCTTCCACCGCGTTGGGATCGATGTCGATGCCGACGGTATCGCCGGCGCCCAGCTTGCGTGCCACGATGGCCAGGATGCCGGAGCCGCAGCCGTAGTCGAGCACGGTTTCGCCCGGCTTCAGGTTCTGCTCCAGCCACTGCATGCACAGCCGCGTGGTGGGATGGCTGCCGGTGCCAAAGGCCAGGCCGGGGTCCAGTTCCAGCACCACGGCATCGGGCTCGGGTGCATCGTGCCACGACGGCACCACCCAGATGCGCTCGCCGATGCGGATCGGCTCGAACTGGGATTGCGTCAGCCGCACCCAGTCCTGGTCCTCGACCGCGCGCAGCTGGTAGGCCGGCACCGGGTCGATGCCGAGCTGGTTGGCGGCTGCCGCCACCACCACGGCCGGATCGGCATCGTCGCCGAACAGCGCCACCACGCGCGAGCGGTTCCACGCGAGTTGCTTCGGTTCCAGCCCGGGCTCGCCAAAGAGCGGCTGCTCGTCGGGCGTGTCGGCATCGGCGTCTTCCACCGAGACCGACAGCGCGCCGAGGTCGAACAGGGCATCAGACCAGGCTTCGGCCTGGTCCTGCGCCACTTCGATCACACATTCCTGAAATGCCACGGGCTTCCTTGCTTGCTGCTTGTGTATTGCGGATAACGTTGCGTTGCGTCAGGCCTTCGCGCGCTCCGCCAGGCGATGCTCGAGATAGTGGATGCTGGTGCCGCCTTCAACGAAGTTGGCGTCCATCATCAGCTCGCGGTGCAGCGGCACGTTGGTCTGGATCCCGTCCACCACCATTTCCGACAGCGCGATGCGCATGCGGGCAATGGCCTGCTCGCGCGTGGCGCCGTAAGTGATGATCTTGCCGATCATCGAATCGTAGTTGGGCGGGACGAAGTAACCATCATACGCGTGCGAGTCGACCCGCACACCCGGGCCGCCGGGCATGTGCCAGGCGGTGATGCGGCCCGGCGACGGCGTGAACTTGAACGGATCCTCGGCGTTCACGCGGCATTCGATCGCGTGGCCACGGAACTGCACGTCCTTCTGGCGCAAGCGCAGCTTCTCGCCGAAGGCGATGCGGATCTGCTCCTGGACGATGTCGATGCCGGTGATCATCTCGGTGACCGGGTGCTCGACCTGCACCCGCGTGTTCATCTCGATGAAGTAGAACTCGTTGTTCTCGTACAGGAACTCGAACGTGCCGGCGCCGCGGTAGCCCATCTTCTTGCAGGCCTCGGCGCAGCGGTCGCCGATGCGCTCGATCAGGCGGCGCGGAATGTGCGGTGCGGGAGCTTCCTCGATCACCTTCTGGTGGCGGCGCTGCATCGAGCAGTCGCGCTCGCCCAGCCAGATCGCCTGGCGGTGCTGGTCGGCGAGGATCTGGATTTCCACATGGCGCGGGTTCTCGAGGAACTTCTCCATGTAGACCTCGGGATTGCCGAAGGCGCGGCCGGCTTCTTCACGCGTCATGTTGACGGCGTTGATCAGCGCGGCTTCCGTGTGCACCACGCGCATGCCGCGGCCACCGCCGCCGCCGGCGGCCTTGATGATCACCGGGTAGCCCACGCGGCGCGCGGTGGCCAGGATTTCCTTGGGGTCGTCGGGCAGGGCGCCGTCCGAGCCGGGCACGCACGGCACGCCGGCCTTGATCATGGCTTGCTTGGCCGACACCTTGTCGCCCATCAGGCGGATGCTGTCGGCGGTCGGGCCGATAAAGACAAAGCCGGATTTCTCCACGCGCTCGGCAAAATCGGCGTTCTCGGACAGGAAGCCGTAGCCGGGGTGGATGGCCTGCGCGTCGGTCACTTCGGCGGCCGAGATGATGGCCGGCATGTTCAGGTACGACAGCGGCGACGGGGCCGGGCCGATGCAGACGGCTTCGTCTGCCAGGCGTACATACTTGGCCTCTTTGTCGGCCTCGGAGTACACCACGACTGTCTTGATGCCCAGTTCGCGGCAGGCGCGCTGGATGCGAAGAGCGATTTCGCCGCGGTTCGCGATCAGAATTTTTTCAAACATGGTCTCTCTCTGCGAGAACAGTAGCGGTCCCGCTGCGCGCCGCAATGGCACGCCGGGCGCGCGGCCCGGGGGCTGTCGCCGCCGCGGCCGCCATACTGCGCGGAACTGCATGGAACTGCACGGAACGGGCCGCGAAGCCCACAACGTCCCTGGCGCCAAACAACGCCATGGCATGCCGCGCGGGCGCTGCTGCGGGGGCCACTTGCGTGGCCGGTGGCAGCGTGCGGCGTGGCATGCCGGTCAGGATCAGCCGATCACGAACAGCGGCTGGCCGTATTCGACGGCCTGGCCGTTCTCGACCAGGATTTCCTTGATGACGCCGGCCTTGTCGCACTCGATTTCGTTGAGCAGCTTCATGGCTTCGATGATGCAGACGGTCTGGCCTTCCTTGACCGAGTCGCCGACGTTGACGAACGGCGCGGCACCCGGCGACGGCGCGCGGTAGAACGTGCCCACCATCGGCGAGGTCACCACGTGGCCGGCGGGCAGCTGGGCGGCGGCGGGCTCTGCAGCCGGAGCCACGGCACCGGCGGCCGGTGCGGCGGCCGCGGCGGGCGGCAGCGCCTGCATCTGCGGCATGGCCATCGGCGCGGCGACGATTTGCGGCGGTTGCTTGACGATGCGTACCTTGCCGTCGCCTTCGGTGACTTCCAGCTCGGAGATGCCGGATTCGGCCACCAGGTCGATAAGCGTCTTCAGCTTGCGCAGGTCCATCTTTTTATCCTCCTGAATCGGGTTATCCGGCCGCGCTGCCCGGGACGGGCCGCGGCGGAAGAATCGTGTTGCCGGCCACCGGAAATCCGCGCCCGCCGTGCCGAGGCACGCCAACGGGCGCAGGCCACCGGGCGGCGCGCGCAGGTTGTTGAAAAAATCTTGGGAGTTCAGCTCCCCGAACTCTCGGGTGGCGGCTGCTCCTGGCCCAGCACATAGTCCAGCGCCAGCAGGTAACCCTGCCAGCCAAGCCCGCAGATCACTCCGACCGCCACGTCGGAGAAATAGGAGTGGTGGCGAAAGCTTTCGCGCCGGTGCACGTTGGACAGGTGCACCTCGACGAACGGGATCGCCACGCCGGCCAGGGCATCGCGCAGTGCCACGCTGGTATGCGTGTAGGCAGCCGGGTTGATGATGATGAACTCGACCCCTTCCGCGCGTGCGGCGTGGATGCGGTCGACCAGTGCCCCCTCATGGTTGGACTGGAACGTATCCAGCGAAACGCCGGCTTTTGCCGCGCGTTCGGCCAGGGCCGCGTCGATGTCGGCAAGCGTCGTGTGCCCGTAGGTTTCCGGCTCGCGCGTGCCCAGCAGGTTCAGGTTCGGCCCATGCAGGACCAGCACCTTGCGGTAGCGGGCTGAGCGACGGATAGAGCGGGTTGCAGTCACGGCGGCTCGACCAGATCAACGAAATTGCGCGGAGATTACCGTAGCTTAGAGGGATTTGTCTAGCGCGCGATACAAGGCTTGGCGACCTTGCGCGGCGCTTTGGCGGCCCTTTAAGCACTTTCCGGCAGTTTTGGCGCCCCGGCGAAACAAATCGCTGAAGAAAAACGAAATTCAGCGAATTTGGCGGAAGAATAGCTCAGGCTCGTGGCAGCACGGCCCGCAGTTCCTCGGCCGTCACCCGTCCCATCTTGCGGTACTTGACCGATCCGTCCGGGTTGATCACCACCGTGTAGGGCAGGCCGCCGGCGCTGTTGCCGAAGTTGCGCGACAGCTCGGTGCCGGCAAAACCGGCCACGGCGAGCGGGTAGGCCACCGGGACCTTGGTGGTGAACTGCTGGATATTGGCGGCTGAATCGATGCCGATGCCGACAAACTCCACCTGGCGGTCCTTGTATTCCTCATGCAGCGCGGTCAGCTCCGGCATTTCCTCGACACACGGCCCGCACCAGGGCGCCCAGAAGTTGATCACCACGGTCTTGCCGCGCAGCTTGCCCAGGTCCAGGTCGGCGCCGGCGGCGTCGGGCAGGCGTGTCTGGAAGAAGGTTTCCACCGCCTGGTCGCTGGCGGGCTTGGGCGAGAACACGAAATGGCCGGCCAGTGCGCCAGCGGCGCAGGCGACCACGGCCACGGCGATCCACAGCCAGAGGCGGGAGCGGCGGGCGGGCGAGGAAACGGTTTCAGTCATGGGGATGGCTTGGACCAGTGAAGTGGGGGGCGGGCCGTCAGGCCGGGTCGGCATCGCCGGGCGCGTCCACCAGCGCCCGTACCGCCTGCAGGTCGGCGCGGGCCGGGCGCCCCGAGGCGTCGGCACGCACGGCGCCGCGTTCGTCGACGGCATCATACAGTGCAATATGAATGCCGACTGGGGCACCCAGTTCCGCGCGCACCTCGCCGGCGAGGAGCCGCGCCTCGCGGCGGTCGGGCCACTGGCCCTTCCACAGGAAGCTGAGGGTCTCGACCTCGCCGCGGCCGCCGAAATGCCGGCTCTCGCTGGTCTCGAAGTCCACGCCGGCGTTGATCAGGTACAGTGCCGCGTCCTTGGCGCTGTCGCAGAAGCACTGCAGATAGATATCGGAGTGCTCGGTGGCGGTGCCGTTGAGCACGGCGCCGACCAGGTAAGGCCGGAACGGCGCCAGGTCTTCCATGGCCAGCACCGCCAGCCGGCGCAGCAGTGCCAGCACGCGGGGCTGGCTGTCGGCGTGGAACAGCGCCTGGTAGGCGCGCACTTCGGCTTCGACCTGTTCGTTGTCGGGCAGCCATTCGCCGGGCACGCGCTGCTCGCCCAGCACCTGGCGGGCGGCCTTGCGCTTGGCGGTGGCGTAGTCGGCACCGTCCTCGGCGATCATCCGGGCGGCAGCCTGGGCGATTTCCTCGCGCAGGCGGGTGGGGTCGGGGGTGGTGCGTCGGGTCATGCCCCATGATACCGGACGCTCCCGCGCAACCGGTGCGCGCGCTGCCGCAGTGCAGCGAAGGCCGCGGGCGCTCGGGTACAATCGGAGGCTTCCTGCCCGGCCACCGCACCGCAAGACACGGCCTGAAACAGCCGCCGTGCCGCCGCGCCACGCCGGGTGCCGAATCCCCACGCCTGCGGGCTTCAAGTCTTTCCGGGAACCCATGCATATTCATATCCTTGGCATCTGCGGCACCTTCATGGGCGGCCTGGCGGTGCTGGCCAAAGAGGCCGGCCACCGCGTCACCGGCTGCGATGCCAATGTCTACCCGCCGATGAGCACCCAGCTCGAGGCCCAGGGGATCGAGCTGATCGAAGGCTTCGACCCCGCGCAACTGTCGCTGGAGCCGGACCTGTTCGTGATCGGCAACGTGGTCTCGCGCGGCAATCCGCTGATGGAGGCCATCCTCGACCGCAACCTGCCCTATGTGTCGGGTCCGCAATGGCTGGGCGAGCACGTGCTGGCGCGCAAGTGGGTGCTGGCGGTGGCCGGCACGCATGGCAAGACCACCACCACGTCGATGCTGGCCTGGATCCTGGAGGATGCCGGCTACAACCCCGGCTTCCTGGTGGGCGGGGTGCCGCAGAACTTCGGCATCTCGGCGCGCGTGACCGAATCGGACTTTTTCGTGATCGAGGCCGACGAGTACGACACCGCCTTCTTCGACAAGCGCAGCAAGTTTGTCCACTACCGCCCGCGCACCGCGATCCTGAACAACCTGGAATACGATCACGCCGACATCTTCCCGGATCTGGCGGCGATCGAGACCCAGTTCCACCACCTGGTGCGCACCGTGCCCGGCCAGGGCCGGATCGTCGTCAACGGCGTGGAGGAAAGCCTGGCACGCGTGCTGGAGCGCGGCTGCTGGAGCGAAGTCGAGCAGTTTGGCGTGGGCGACTGGCGCGAGAGCGATGCCGCCGCCACTGCGGCGCCCGGCAAGGATGCTTTCGACGTCTGGTTTGGCGATGCCGTCCAGGGCACCGTGGTGTGGGACCTGCAGGGCACCCACAACCGCATGAATGCGCTGGCCGCGATCGCCGCCGCGCGCCATGTGGGCGTGCCGGCCGCGCAGGCGATCGAATCGCTGTCCCGCTTTGCCAACGTCAAGCGCCGCATGGAAGTGCGCGGCGTGGCGGGCGGCGTGACTGTCTATGACGATTTCGCCCACCATCCGACCGCGATCCAGACCACGCTGGACGGGCTGCGCCGCCGCGTCGGCGATGCCCGCATCCTGGCGGTGCTGGAGCCGCGCTCCAACACCATGAAGCTGGGCGTGATGAAGGCGCAACTGCCGGCCAGCCTGGAGCAGGCCGACCTGGTGTTCGGCTACGGCGCTCCGGCCGGCAAGGACGCGCTGGGCTGGGACCTGGCCGGATCGCTGGCGCCGCTGGGCGACAAGGCCGCCGCCTTCCAGGACCTGGGCACGCTGGTGCAGGCCGTGCGTGCCGCGGCGCAGCCGGGCGACCACGTGCTGGTGATGAGCAACGGCGGCTTCGGCGGCGTGCACCAGAAGCTGCTGGACGCCCTGGGCCAGGGCGCCGCAAGCTGACCGGCGGGAAGGACCACCATGCTGCTGTACCTGCACGGATTCCGCTCCTCGCCCCAGTCGTTCAAGGCCCGGCTGGTGCAGGAGCGCATGCGCGAGTGGGGCGTGGGCCGCTACTACGCCTGCCCCACGCTCAATGTCTCGCCCGAAATGGCCATTGCCCAGGCGCAGGCCGCGATCCGCGCCGCGCAGGCCGGCGGCGACCAGGAGATCGCCATCGTCGGCTCGTCGCTGGGTGGCTTCTATGCCCGCTGGCTGGGCGAGCGCCATGGCTGCAGGACCGTGCTGCTCAATCCGGCCATCCATCCCTGGACCGACCTGGAAGCGTACCTGGGCGAGCAGCCGCTGTGGCACGGCGGCGGCTCGGTCACGGTCGAGCGCCGCCATCTGCAGGAATTGCTGGACCTGCGCGTGGACACCATTACCGATCCCGGACGCTATTACCTGCTCGCCGCCACCGGGGACGAAGTGCTGGACTACCGTGAGATGGTCGCGGCCTGCCCGGGCGCAAACATCCGCGTGATCGAGGGCAGCGACCACGGCATCAGCGAATTTGCCGACTACGTCGACGATGTGCTCGCCTTCTGCGGCTATGGCCCCGGCGGCAAGGTGCCGGCGGGCACAGGCCCGGCATGAGCGCGCAGTCCGCGCGCCGCTGCAGCTGGAGCCCGCACCTGGCCTTTGATGCAGCCATCACGCCCAACCTGCGGCGCTGGGTGACCGGTGACGACGGCTCGCTGACCGCGCGCCTGGTGGCAGCATCGGAGCGCTTTCGCGTGGCGCGCCTGCTGCAGCGCCCGCAGCGCCCGCTCGCCGATGAATGGCAGGTGCTGGGCCAGCACGACCGCACCCCCGCGCTGACGCGCGAGGTGCTGCTGATCTGCGACGATATTCCCGCCATATTTGCCCATACTGTGGTGCGCCAGCGCCATGCGCGCCGCGACTGGCCGTTCCTGCGCGGGCTGGGCGAGCGCCCGCTGGGCGGCCGGCTGTTTGTCGACCCGGCGGTGGCGCGCGAGCCGTTCCAGTTTGCGCGGCTGCTGCCGCACCATCCGCTGCGCCAGGCCTTGCAGCGTGTGCTGCCGGCCATGGCGCCACTGCCCATGCTGCCGGCGCGGCGCTCGGTGTTCCGGCGCGGCGACGGCGTCATGCTCGTGACAGAAGTGTTCCTGCCGGACCTGCTGTCGCGGCCATCCCCGGGGACCGAGGCGATTCCGCATCCCAGGTATTTGCGGACTACAGACCGAAGCCCCTCTACACACACTACCGAAACCAAGAAAGAGACCACGAGATGAAACTGCAGGGTCGGGTTGCCATCATCACCGGTGCCGCCGCCGGCATCGGGTTTGCCACCGCGCAGCGCTTTGCCGCCGACGGCGCCATTGTCGTCCTGTGCGACGTGCAGGAAGCGCGCGTGCGCGAGGCCGCCGACAAGCTGGCCGCCACCGGCGCCACCGTGTCGGCCTACCGCGTCGACGTGACCCGGCGCGACGAAGTCGATGCCATGGTGGCCGCCGTGCTGGCCGCGCACGAACGCGTCGACATCCTCGTCAATAACGCCGGCATCACCAAGGATGCACGCCTGGGCAAGATGACCGAGGCCCAGTTCGATGCCGTCATCGACGTCAACCTGAAGGGCGTGTTCAACTGCGCGCAGGCCGTGGCCGGCCTGATGAGCGAGCAGGGCAAGGGCGTGATCCTGAACGCTTCCAGCGTGGTCGGCCTGTACGGCAACTTCGGCCAGACCAACTACGCCGCCAGCAAGTTCGGCGTGATCGGCTTTACCAAGACCTGGGCGCGCGAGCTGGGCCCCAAGGGCGTGCGCGTGAACGCGGTGTGCCCGGGCTTCGTCAATACCGAGATCCTGCAGACCGTGCCGGAAAAGGTGCTGGACGGCATGAAATCGTCGTGCTGGCTGCGCCGCCTGGCCGAGCCGGCCGAGATCGCCAGCATCTACGCCTTCCTGGCCAGCGACGACGCCAGCTACGTCAACGGCGTGGCGATCGAGGCCAGCGGCGGCATGTCGCTCTGAACTGCGTGGGTGCACGCACCCCGCCGGGGCGCCGGCCCCCGCAGGCGCCGGAGCGGGGTGCGGTATCATTCCACGTCTCAGGCCGTATCGATACGGCGTGGCCCGCGGCCAGCGATTTGCACGCCGCGCGCCGCACTCGCTTCCGTTCGCACGCATTTGCGCCCGGTTGCACCATTTCTCCCACAGGACCCGCCCCGGCGCTGCCTCTTGGCGGCCAGACGCGGTTCCGCGCATTTCTGAAAGTACCGATCGATGCAGTTGCTGTTCGAAGAAGGCGGCGAAATCCGCGCCGGCACCGTGCTGAACCAGCAGGGCGAGGCTTACCAGGTGGAGCTGCCAGCCGGCAAGCGTACCAAGGTCAAGTCGCGCGACGTGCTGCTGCAGTTCGCGCAGCCGTCGGCAATCGAGCTGGTGCGCCAGACCGGCGACATGATGGCCGAGATCGACCTGGACTTCCTGTGGGAATGCGCGCCCGAGGCTGAATTCGGCTTCACCGAGCTGGCCGCCGAGTACTACGGCGCCGAGCCCGGCCCGGTGCAGCAGGCGGCGCTGGCGATGGCGCTGCACGGCAACCCGGTGTACTTCCGCCGCAAGGGGCGCGGCCGCTACCAGCGCGCGCCCGAAGACCAGCTCAAGGCGGCGCTGGCCGCGCTCGAGCGCAAGCGCCAGCAGGCGCTGGTGCAGGCCGAGTACGAAGAGCAGCTCAAGGCGCTGACGCTGCCTGAGACCTTCCGCAACAAGGTGCTGCAGCTGCTGTTCAAGCCGGACAAGAACAGCCTGGAATACAAGGCCATGGACGCCGCCTGCACCGCGCTGGGCATGACCCCGATGCGGCTGATGGTGGCCGCCGGCGGCGTCGCCAGTGCGCGCGCGCTGCATGAGGCCAAGTTCCTGGCCGAGTGCTTCCCCAAGGGCACGGGCTTTCCGGAAACCGACGTGCCCGAGCCGCCCGCCGACCTGCCGGTGGCCGACGTGGAGGCATTCTCGATCGACGACGTCACCACCACCGAGATCGACGATGCGCTGTCCGTGACCAGGCTGCCCGACGGCAAGCTGCGCATCGGCATCCATATCGCCGCGCCCGCGCTGGGCATCCGCCGCAGCGAACCGCTCGATGCGGTCGCGCGCCAGCGGCTGTCCACGGTCTATTTCCCGGGCGACAAGATCACCATGCTGCCCGACGCCGTGGTGGAGCGCTACACGCTGCAGGAAGGGCGCACGTGCCCGGCGCTGTCGCTGTATGTGACGGTGGACCCGACCGTGTGGCTGATCACCGGCAGCGAGACCCGCGCCGAGATGGTGCCGATCGCCGCCAACCTGCGCCACAACCTGCTCGACGATGTCATCACCGAGGCTGCGCTTGCCGCGGGCACCGGCGACTACCCGTTCCGCGACGCGCTGACGCAGCTGTGGCACTTTGCCGGCTACCTGTACGACGAGCGCCAGAAGGCGCGCCTGGCCAGCGGCCTGCGCCCCGAGACCCACAACCGCGCCGACTTCAATTTCTACCTGGACGACCAGGCCGACGGCAGCCAGCGCGTGCGCATCGAACAGCGCAAGCGCGGCTCGCCGCTGGACAAGATCGTTGCCGAGCTGATGATCCTGGCCAACAGCACCTGGGGCAAGCTGCTGGCCGACAACGGCGTGCCGGGCATCTACCGCACGCAGAAGGCGTGGGGCATGCACCGCACCCGCATGCAGACCTACCCGGCACCGCACGAGGGCCTGGGCGTGGCGCAGTACGCTTGGAGCACCTCGCCGCTGCGCCGCTATGTCGACCTGGTCAACCAGTGGCAGATCCTGGCGGTGGCCCAGCACGGCGTGACCGCCAAGCTGGTGGCGCCGTTCAAGCCCAAGGACGCCGACCTGCTGGCCGCGGTGGCGGACTTCGAAGGCACTTACGCCGCCTACGCCGACCACCAGTCGACCATGGAGCGCTACTGGTGCCTGCGCTGGCTCAAGCAGGAAAAGCGCGAGCGCATGGTGGCCTCGGTGCTCAAGGAAGGCGCGGTGCGCTTTACCGAGATCCCGCTGGTCACGCGCGTGCCCGAACTGGTGCAGGCGCAGCGCGGCACGCAGGTGCTGCTGGAGATCGGCGAGACCGACGAGATCACGCTGGAAGTGTCGTGCCGGGTGCTGGAGATCTTCGCCGGTGAAGGCGAAGTGCCCGAGGAAGAGCTGGAAAGCGACGAGGAAGCCGCGGAGCTGTCCGCCGAAGCCGCTGCCGACGCGGCCGCCGAGGAAGCGGCCGAGCAGGCCGCCGGGGTCTCGGACGAAGCCCCGGCCGAAGCGGGCGACGACGATGCCGGCGCGGCGTCGGGCGAGCGCGACACCGGCACCCCGGCGGTCGGCTGAAGCCTTCGGAAATCGGCGGCGCTCACTTACAATGCCTGTCTGATCCGGGGTCCGCGGCCCCGGTCTTGCCAGGCCGCCGGCCCGGACCGGTTCGGGCCGCCGCCCACCCTTCAGCCACCCTCCATCCATCGTGAACGCCACACTCGCCGCTCCCCGCCACTGGTGGCATGCCAGGTGGCACAACAGCAGTACGCTGGCCAAGGCGCTGGCCATTTCCGTGGCCGTGCACGTGCTGCTGCTGATGGTGCGGGTGGCCGCGCCCGAGGTGTTCGAGATCAAGCGCAGCGATGCCGCGCTGGACGTGGTGCTGGTCAATGCCAAGTCGGCGCAGAAGCCGCGCAACCCGACCGCGCTGGCGCAAGCCAACCTGGACGGCGGCGGCGACCATGACCTGCAGCGCGCCACCACGCCGCTGCCCGCGCAGACCCAGACGCAGGAAGGCGACCTGGTGCGCCAGGTGCAGCGCCGCGTCGAGCAGCTGGAACAGGAGCAGCAACGCCTGCTGACCCAGTCGCGCGAGGCCGCGCCGTCGGTGCGCAACCAGCCGCTCAAGCCCGGCGAGAAGCGCCAGGACACCCCGCAGCGCGGCCAGGACGAGCGCACCTCGACCGACGAGATGGCCAGGCTGGAGGCCGAGATCGGCCGCAACCTGGACCACTATGCCAAGCGACCCAAGCGCTTCCAGCTGACCGCCACCAGTGCCCAGGCGGTCGACTACGCGCAGTACTACGACCGCCTGCGCCACAAGATCGAGGCGCGCGGCACCACTGACTTCCCGCAACGCAACGGCAAGCCGCTGTACGGCCAGCTGATCCTGGTGATCAACGTCAACCGGCTCGGCAAGCTCGGCTACAACCGCGACGGCTACAACGTCGATGCCATCGACGTGGTCAAGAGCTCGGGCGATCCCGCGCTGGACCGCCAGGCCGTGGCGATCGTGCGCGCGGCCGCGCCGTTCGGCCCCTTTACCGCCGAGATGGCGTCGCGCCAGGACATCCTCGAAGTCATTTCCACTTTCAAGTTTTCGCGCAGCGGGCTGGAAACCCGCTTGCAGGCACGCTGATGACATCCACTGATTCTTCCCAAGCCACTTCCGACCGCTATGTGGTGATCGGCAACCCGGTTGCGCACAGCCGTTCGCCGGCGATCCACGCCGCCTTTGCGCGCCAGACCGGCGAAGCCGTGCAGTACGACCGCCTGGAGGCGCCGCTGGACGGGTTTGCCGATGCCGTGCGCCAGTTCTTTGCCGAGGGCGGCTACGGCTGCAACGTGACGGTGCCGTTCAAGCTGGAGGCCTATGACCTGGCCGACCGCCTGACCGAGCGCGCCGAGGCCGCCGGCGCGGTCAACACGCTGTGGATCGAAGAGGGCCTGATCCACGGCGACAACACCGACGGCATCGGCCTGGTGCGCGATATCCAGGACAACCTCGACACGCTGATCGAAGGCAAGCGCGTGCTGCTGCTGGGCGCCGGCGGCGCCGCCATGGGCGCGATGCTGCCGCTGATCGAATGCCGGCCGTCGCGCATCGTGGTGGCCAACCGCACCGCGTCGCGCGCGAGCGACATGCTGGAAGAGTTTGTCGAAGCCGCCGACCAGTACGGCGTGGAGCTGTGGGGCGGCGGGCTCGATGCGCTCGACGGGCTGTCCGAGGACGAAGCCGTCGACGTGGTCATCAACGCGTCGTCCAGCAGCCTGCATGGCGAAGTGCCGCCGGTACCCGAGTTCCTGCTGGGCGAAGGCGTGCTGGCCTACGACATGATGTACGGCGCCGAGCCCACGGTGTTCCTGCAGTTCGCCGCGCGCTGTGGCGCGCGCACCAGCGACGGCCTGGGCATGCTGGTCGAACAGGCGGCTGAAGCGTTCTACATCTGGCGCGGCGTGCGCCCCCGCACCGCCCCTGTGCTGGCCGAGCTGCGCGCCGCGCTGCAGGCCGAACGCAAGGGCTGACCGGGGCGCCGCCAGCCGTGGCCAACCGCAACCGCGCAGCCAGCGCCAGCCGCGGCGTAGCCCCCGCACGCACGGTGTTCAACCCGGTCCGCTGGCTCGGCTACCTGCTGGGCTGCGTGGCGGCGGGCGTGGTGGCGATGCAGCTGTACTTCTTCATGCAGATCGCAAGCTGGCAATACATCAATCCTACGACGACCACGTTCATGCGCGCCGAGCGCTGGCGCCTGTGCGGCATCAACGTCTGGAACTGCGGCATCGACCGGCAATGGGTGCCGTACGACCGCATCTCGCGCAACCTCAAGCGCGCGGTGATCGCCAGCGAGGACGCCGACTTCGTCAACCATCCGGGCTATGAGCTGGATGCCATGCTCGATGCCTGGGAGCGCAACAAGAAGCGCGGGCGCATCGTGCGCGGCGGTTCCACCATCACGCAGCAGCTGGCCAAGAACCTGTTCCTGTCGTCCGAGCAGCACTACCTGCGCAAGGGCCAGGAGCTGGCCATCACGTGGATGCTCGAGTTCTGGCTGGACAAGCAGCGCATCTACGAGATCTACCTGAATTCGGTGGAGTGGGGCGAGGGCGTGTTCGGCGCGCAGGCCGCGGCGCAGCACTACTTCCGCACCAGCGCCGACAAGCTCAGCGTGGGCCAGTCCGCGCGCCTGGCCGCGGCGCTGCCGGCGCCCAAGTGCTTCGACAAGAAGGAATACTGCGCCAACGTGCGCGTGAATTTCCGCGCCAAGGCGGGGATCATCGCGCGGCGGATGGGGGCAGCCACGCTGCCCGACTGAGGGCTTGCTCCCCTCTCCCACTTGTGGGAGAGGGGAGCAAGGCAGCGGCAGATTCAGCGCCTCAGCTCAGCCACCCCTTCCTGCGGAAATACACCAGCGGAATCGCCGCCGACACCGCCATCAGCGCAATCGCCCACGGATAGCCCGCGCCCCAGTCCAGCTCCGGCATGAACTTGAAGTTCATGCCGTAGATGCTGGCGATCAGCGTGGGCGGCATCAGCGCCACCGACACCACCGAGAACAGTTTGATGATCTTGTTCTGGTTGATGTTGATGAAACCGACGGTCGCGTCCATCAGGAAGTTGATCTTGTCGAACAGGAACGCGGTGTGGTTCTCGATCGAGTCGATGTCGCGCAGGATCTGGCGGGCCTCGTCCTGCTGCTCGGCCGACAGCAGCTGGCTGCGCATCAGGAAGGACACCGCACGGCGCGTGTCCATCACGTTGCGGCGGATGCGCCCGTTCAAGTCTTCCTCGCGGGCGATGGTTTCCA
Organism: Cupriavidus sp. FW305-27; assembly: GCF_058787995.1. NCBI lineage: Bacteria > Pseudomonadati > Pseudomonadota > Betaproteobacteria > Burkholderiales > Burkholderiaceae > Cupriavidus > Cupriavidus sp. FW305-27. The sequence goes on along the minus strand of NZ_JBYTAG010000035.1, from coordinate 31,230 downwards.
GCACGTCGGCCGCGGCGGCATCGGTCACGTTCTCGGCCAGCACGCGGCGGCTCGCTTCTTCGAGCCGCTCGTAGATTTCCTCGATCGAGTCGGCGGAATACTCGGCGTCGGTCGCGTACAGGTCCATCAGCACGTCCTTGGCATTGCGCACCGAGCCCGGGCGCATGCGTGCGCGCAGCCGCACCAGCCGGAACACCGGCAGGTCTTCGTCGTGGATGGAGAACAGCACGTCGCGCGTCAGCACGAAAGCCACGCGCACGTTGCGCGACAAGGCCTCTTCCTCGTCCAGCAGGAAGTCGGTGCGGATATGGATATTCTCGTCCTCGCCCTCGAAATATCGCGCGGACGCTTCCAGGTCGCCCAGGTCTTCCAGTTCGGGAAGGGCGACGCCATAGGCTTCCTTGATCCAGTTCAGTTCCTCGTCGTCGGGATTGACGACATCGATCCAGATCGGCTTGTGCTGCAGCAGCTCATTGCGCTCGTCGACCTGCTCCTGGGCAAGCCGGCCTTTCTGCAGGACGAACAGGTTGATCATCCCCGGGATTCCTTATTGCTGATTGCGACGAAAAACAAAGACAAGCGCGAAGACAAGCGCAGGCGGCTCGCCGCATTCCCAGGTAGTCCGTCATGCCCTGCATGGCCTGGCGAGACGCCGGAAGGCGCCCTGCCAGGGCCGGGCCACGGGCAAGCGTGATCGCGCTGTACCGCGGCTGCCGTTCGGCACGGCGGTACAAGGCGATGGCGTTTGCCTGGGTTGGCTGGCTAGCCGGGAGAGGGAAGATCCGCACGCGATGCGGCGCGCATGGATGGCGCCGCCGGTGGCACGGAAAGACACTCGCCCGCAGTGTTCTGCTGCGGGCGAGGCCGACGAGGCGCGGAGCCGGGTGCTCCGGGCGGGTCGTCGTTACGCAGCCCGCAGTGACATGGCATTCGCAGAGGTCGCAGCGCTGCTGCGGCAACTCGAACACCCGATGCTACTGCCCACGTAATTTCTCCGGGATTGTGATGGCCGCGAGTGTAGCCCAACGTAGGGTGGCTTGTTAAGTGAAATCTCCGCGCACGCGGCCCGCTGTTGCCCGCTCACGACCGGCGGCGCGCCCACCCGGCGATCAGCCCGGCGCGCCCTGCAACCGGCGCCACAGCAGCGGCGCCAGCATCACCGAGGACAGCGCCAGGAACATCAGCACGATCGCGGCGTAGTCCTGCCAGTGCGGCTGCTCGCCCAGCATCCACATGCCCGAGAACACGCCGACCACCGGAATGAACATGATCGACAGGCTCGACACCACCGGCGGCAGGCTGCGCGCCAGCCCGAACCAGACCAGGTGGCAGAAGGCGAAGACCACCACCGCGTTGTAGGCGATGGCGCCCCATTCGACGGCGGTGGGCATGCGCCAGCCGTCTTCCAGCAGCAGCGAGCCGACCGCCAGGAAGGGCAGGGTCACGGCCAGCATCCAGAACGTCATGGCGCCGATGGGCACGTCGGTCGGGGTGCGTTTTATCAATTGGGTGCCGAAGCCCCAGCCGGCCGCGGCCAGCAGCATCAGCAGCGTGCCGGCCGGGCTGCCGGTCAGCGCGGCGAGCTCGCCGGAAAGCAGCAGCACCGTGCCGGCCAGCGCGCAGCCGATGCCCAGCCAGGCCCAGGCGCCGATGCGCTCGCGGAAGAACACCAGGCCCCAGACCACTGCCCAGATCGGCATGGTGTAGCCCAGGATGGCGGCCCGGCCCGAGGACAGCATCTTGACCGCGCAGATCGCAAACAGGTGCCAGACCACCATGTTGGGAATGGCCAGGCGGACCACCGTGCCCCATTCGCGCCGCGGCACGGCCAGGGAATCGCCGCGCAGCCGCAACGCCAGCCCCAGCGCCACCAGCCCGCCCGCCATGCACAGCAGGCGGAAGCCCAGTGCCGGAAAGTGCGCTACGCCTACCTTCATGATGGGCCAGTTGATGCCCCAGGCAAGGGTGAGCACGACAAGCAGGAAGATACCGCGGCGATCGAGAGACATGACGGGACGCGGCTGTGCGTCATGCCGCGCTTTGTTTTGAGAGGAAGCGCAAAACCATAGCACGTAGCGGGTAAAATTGCCGGAAGCGACATATGCTGCAGGGATGAAAGGTTTTCACGCCGCTGTGGCCAACCGCGCCGGCCGGGCCAATGGGGCGCCGGCGCCACCAGGATATTCCGAGTACCCATGACTTTCACCGAGCAGCTTGCTGCCGCCTGGCAGCGCAACGATTCCCTCCTGTGCGTCGGGCTCGATCCTGACCCGCAGAAGCTGCCGCTGTCCCTGACCGGGGCGGGCGGCGCCATCTTTTCGTTCTGCCGCGAGATCGTTGACGCCACCGCCGACCTGGTCTGCGCCTTCAAGCCGCAGATTGCGTACTTCCACTCGCAGCGCGCCGAAGACCAGCTCGAGCAGCTGATCCACTATATCCACGACGCCCACCCCGGTATCCCGGTGATCCTGGACGCCAAGCGCGGCGACATCGGCTCGACCGCCGAGCACTACGCGCTGGAGGCCTTCGAGCGCTACCATGCCGACGCGGTCACGGTCAGCCCGTACATGGGCTTCGATTCGATGCAGCCGTACCTGGCCTATCCGGACCGCGGCGTGATCGTGTTGTGCCGCACCTCCAACCCGGGCGGCTCGGACGTGCAGTTCCTGCAGGTTGACGGCAAGCCGCTGTACCAGCTGGTGGCCGAGGCCGCGCGCGAGCGCTGGAACACCACCGGCCAGATGGGCCTGGTGGTCGGCGCAACCTTCCCCAACGAGATCGCGCGGGTGCGCCAGATCGTCGGCGACATGCCGCTGCTGATCCCGGGCATCGGCGCCCAGGGTGGCGACATCGAGGCCACGGTCAAGGCGGGGCGCACCGCGGACGGCACCGGCATGATGATCAACTCGTCGCGCGCCATCCTCTACGCCAGCCGCGAGAAGGATTTTGCGGCGGCGGCGCGCAATGTCGCGCTGCAGACGCGGGAGACCATCAATCGCTATCGCCACGGCTGAAACCGGGCGTAGACAATAAAAAACCGCGCCAGAAACGGCGCGGTTTTTTATTGGGCGGAGGTTGCCGGGCGCCGGCCTCAGGCCTCGTTCCGGATCAGCTCCAGCAGTCCCCGCATGGCATGCTCGGCCGCCTGCCGGCGGATCTGGCCGCGGTCGCCGCGAAAGCGCTGGGTCTCGGTATGGGTGGTGATGCGGTTGCTCCAGCCGAAGCAGACCATGCCCACCGGCTTTTCCGGGGTGCCGCCGTTGGGCCCGGCCACGCCGGTGATCGACAGCGCCACCTGGGCGCGGCTGTTCAGCAGCGCGCCTTCGGCCATGGCGCGCGCCACTTCCTCGCTGACCGCGCCGTGGTCGCGGATCAGCTTGGCCGGCACGCCCAGCATGGTGGACTTGGCCTCATTGGAATAGGTGACGAAGCCGCGCTCGAACCAGCCGGACGAGCCGGATACATCGGTAATGGCGGCAGCCACCAGCCCGCCGGTGCAGGATTCGGCAGTGGCCAGCATCAGGGATTTGTCGGCAAGGGCGACGCCGGCCTGGATGGCGAGCTGGTCGAGCAGGCGGCTGACAGACATGGTGGATACAGGTAGTTTTGAGGGGAATCAGCTTGCAATGGCTGGCGATACGGGCTCAGAACGAGCGCCACAGCGCAAACACCAGCAGCGTGTAGAAGGCCGCGAAGATGTCGTCGAACATCACGCCAAAGCCGCCGCGCAGGCCCGGGCCCTTGAGCGTGCGGTCATAGTGGCCGATCGGCGCCGGCTTGGTGATATCGAACAGCCGGAACCACAGGAAGGCGGCGAACTGCCCCCAGAAGCCGGTCGGCATGACAAAGGCCAGTACCAGCCAGAAGGCGACGATCTCGTCCCAGACCATGCTGCCATGGTCGTGCACGCCCATGTCGCGCGCGGTGCGCGCGCACGCCCACAGGCCGACCAGGAAGCCGCCGGCGATGATCCACAGCCAGGTGGTGGGCTCGATCCACAGCGAAATCACTACGAAGGACAGCCACGCGTAGAGCGTGCCGACCGTGCCCGGCGCAACGGGCGACAGGCCCGAGCCGAAGCCGAAGGCGATCAGGTGGGCCGGATGGGCCAGCATGAAGCGCGCGCTCGGGCGCGTGACCTTGACGGTCTGGCCGGCTTCCAGGGTCAGGGCGGGGTCGCGCGGCGCGGCCCCGGGAGGCAAGGTGGACATCAAAATTGGCTCGTGTGTGCAGATACTGCTTATGGTTATGGCCGGCTTGCGCTGCCATGCTTGCGGGACTCCCGTGCCCGCGCAGCGCGCCGATGCCGGCATCATGACATGCCCGCGACCCGGTGTCAGGGGGCAGCGAAGTGGTCGAAGCTGGCGCCTTGGTACCGGGTCGGGTTGCCGGTACTGTCGACCAGCCGCAGGCCGGGCTCGGGCGTGATCGCGCCGACACGTGCGAGCGGCAGCGCCAGGCGTTCGCTAATCGCCGCAATGGCGTCGCGGCTGCCGGCGGGCGCGGTGAAGCACAATTCGTAGTCGTCGCCGCCGGCCAGCACGCATTCGCGCTGGATGGCATCGGGCTGGCTGGCCAGCACTGCCGAGCGCGGCAGCGCATCGACGTCGACCAGCGCGCCGACCTGCGAGCGTTCCAGGATATGGCCGAGGTCGCCGACCAGGCCGTCGGAAATGTCGAGTGCGGCATGCGCCACGCCGCGCAGAGCCATGCCCAGCGCCACGCGCGGTGTGGGCGTGTCCATGCGCGGGCGCACCTGGCTGAACTCGGGCTCAGGCAGCAGCCATTCGCCGCGGCAGTCGCCCAGCGCCAGGCGGGCGTCGCCAAGCGTGCCGGAAATCCAGATATCGTCGCCGGGCCGGGCGGCGTCGCGGCGCAGCGCGGCACGCAGCGGCACGTCGCCGAATACCGTCAGCGAAAGCGTCAGCGGGCCGCGCGTGGTGTCGCCGCCGACCAGTTCGCAGCCGTGGGCGTCGGCCAGCGCCAGCATGCCGTCGGCCAGTTCGGCCAGCCAGGCGGGGTCGGCCTCGGGCAGGGCCAGTGCCAGGGTGAAGGCGCGCGGCTCGGCGCCCATGGCGGCCAGGTCGGACAGGTTCACGGCCAAGGCCTTGTGGCCGAGTGAGCGCGGCGCCACGTCCGGGAAGAAATGCCGGCCGCTCACCAGCATGTCGGTGCTGATGGCCAGGTGGTGGCCGGGGCGGCCCTCGATCAGCGCGCAGTCATCGCCCACGCCGAGCGCGGCCTTGCGCACCGGCCGCGTGAAAAAGCGGCGGATCAGGTCGAACTCGGAAAGCGGGGCTGGCTGGGCGTGGGACATCGTCGTCAGGAAGATTCGCCCGCCGGGTGGGACGGATCGGGGGCTGCGCGTTGCGCGAAGATGAATGGCGATCCGGGGCAATCCCGCGGCGCGTGCGCAGCGCGTCAGGATGGGGCGCGTCCGGCATTTCAGCAAGATACTGCCGCGCACGACAGCCATGACCATCGCGCGGTACGCCGCTTCTGCCGGCAGGCGCTACGCTTGCTGGTATTGCCCGGGGGGATGGGGCATATTGTACCGAATCGCAAAGGTGCCCCAAGTAAAAGGCTTATTGTGAAATAGTATTTCACTATATAAAATGCTGGGTTCCAAAGGAAGAGAAGGGCGGGCACGTGGAGCCGGTCCGCCGATCGTCCCCCGCCTCGTCAATGACGGCTCCACCGATTGGAAGATGCGCCGATGACCAGCCCTCAGCAGTCCCCGTCCCAAGACGATCTGAAACAGCAGCAGCGTGAGGCGCTGCGCAAAGCGGCGCTCGAGTACCACGAGTTTCCCACCCCCGGCAAGATCTCGGTCACGCCGACCAAGCCGCTGTCGAACCAGCGCGACCTGGCCCTGGCCTATTCGCCGGGCGTGGCCGCCGCTTGTGAAGAGATCGTTTCCGATCCGGCCAATTCCTTCCGCTACACCGCCCGCGGCAACCTGGTCGCGGTGATCACCAACGGCACCGCCGTGCTGGGCCTGGGCGACATTGGCGCCGCGGCCTCCAAGCCGGTGATGGAAGGCAAGGCTGGCCTGTTCAAGAAGTTTGCCGGTATCGACGTGTTCGATATCGAAGTCGATGAGAAGGACCCGGAAAAGCTGGTCCAGATCATCGCCGCGCTGGAGCCCACCTTCGGCGGCATCAACCTCGAAGACATCAAGGCACCGGAGTGCTTCTACGTCGAGCGCAAGCTGCGCGAGAAGATGAAGATCCCCGTCTTCCACGATGACCAGCACGGCACCGCCATCGTGGTGTCCGCGGCCATCATCAACGGCCTGAAGGTGGTCGGCAAGGACATCAAGAAGGTCAAGCTGGTGGCCTCGGGCGCCGGCGCGGCCGCGCTGGCCTGCCTGGACCTGCTGGTCGACATCGGCCTGCCGATCGAGAACATCTGGGTGACGGACCTGGCCGGCGTGGTCTATGAGGGTCGTACCGAGCTGATGGACCCGGAAAAAGCGCGCTTCTCGCAAAAGACCGACAAGCGCAAGCTGGCCGAAGTGATCGACGGTGCCGACATCTTCCTGGGCCTGTCCGCCGCGGGCGTGCTCAAGCAGGACATGGTCCAGCGCATGGCCGACAAGCCGCTGGTGCTGGCACTGGCCAACCCCAACCCGGAAATCGCGCCGGAGCTGGTCAAGGAAGTGCGCCCCGACGCCGTGATGGCCACCGGACGCACCGACTACCCGAACCAGGTCAACAACGTCCTGTGCTTCCCGTTCATCTTCCGCGGGGCGCTGGATTGCGGCGCCACCACCATCACGCGCGAGATGGAAATCGCCGCGGCCAATGCCCTGGCCGAACTGGCGCGCCAGGAGCAGAGCGACATCGTCGCCACCGCCTATGGCATCCAGGACCTGTCGTTCGGCCCCGAGTACCTGATTCCGAAGCCGTTCGACCCGCGCCTGATCGTCAAGGTGGCGCCGGCCGTGGCCGAGGCCGCGATGAAGTCTGGCGTGGCCGCCCGTCCGATCGAGGACATGGACGCCTACCGCCTGCAGCTGCAGCAGTTCGTGTACCACTCGGGCACGCTGATGAAGCCGATCTACGCCGCCGCGCGCAAGGTCGAGATGGATAAGAAGCGCATCGTCTTCGCCGAAGGCGAGCAAGAGCGCGTGCTGCGCGCGGTGCAGGTGATCGTCGACGAAAAGCTGGCCAACCCGATCCTGATCGGCCGCCCGGCCGTGCTGCAGCACCGCATCGAGCGCTTCGGCCTGCGCCTGCGCGCCGGAGTGGACTTCACCGTGGTCAACCCCGAGCACGATGAGCGTTTCCGCGACTATTCCGACGCCTATTACCGCATGATGGCGCGCGAGGGCATCACGCCCGAGTACGCCAAGCTGGAAATGCGCCGCCGCACCACGCTGATCGGCGCGATGCTGGTGAGCAAGGGCGAGGCCGACGGCATGATCTGCGGCACCGTCAGCAACACCGCGGCGCACCTGCGCTATATCGACCAGGTGCTGGGCGGCACCAACAAGGTCTACGCGGCGATGAATGGCCTGGTGCTGCCGGGCCGCCAGATCTTCCTGGTGGATACGCACGTCAACGTCGACCCGAGCGCCGAAGAGCTGGCCCAGATCACGCTGATGGCCGCCGAGGAACTGAAGCGCTTCGGCATCGAGCCCAAGGTCGCGCTGCTGTCGCACTCGAACTTCGGTTCGTCCGAAGCGCCTTCGGCCCGCAAGATGCGCGAAACCCTCGCCATCCTGCGCGATCGCGCCCCGGACCTGGAGATCGACGGCGAAATGCACGGCGACAGCGCGCTCGACCAGAAGCTGCGCGACCAGCTGGTGCCGGATGGCGCGCTCAAGGGCGAAGCCAACCTGCTGGTGTGCCCGAACATCGACGCGGCCAATATCTCGTACAACCTGCTCAAGGTTGCCGCGGGCAACAACGTCGCGATCGGGCCGATCCTGCTGGGCGTGAAGGCGCCGGTGCACATCCTGACGCCGTCGGCCACGGTGCGCCGCATCGTCAACATGACCTCGCTGGTCGTGGTGGATGCCTCTGCCAAGCGCTAAACCGCTTGGTATGGCCGGTAGCCGGCCAATGTGACGAAAAGCCGGGTTCGCCCGGCTTTTTTTACGTCCATATGTGCATGGTTAGTATGCGCACACATACGCTTAACATATTGAAACAATTGAAGAATTACCGCTGCCGCCGGGCCGGGATTGATTAATTGCGTGCATGCGCGTAACCTTACGCCTTTGATACAGGCGCTCGCCATGAGCGCCCCGGTGCGGCCGGCATCCATCGCGCTCCTCTACGGGTGGCGCAGGGCGCTGGCCAGGGTGGCCCGGACAGATCGTCTACCCAACCAGCGGCAGGCTCGATTTCCGGTTCAACCAAGACAAGCAACGTGGGTTTCCAAGTTTCTCTGATGCGGCACGCATCGCGCATGCTGGCCCGGTCCATGACCGGCGCGGCGCTGGTGCTGGCCCTGGCGCAGCCGACGCTGGCGCGGCAGGTGCAGACCGAAGGGATGGGAACCATTGCAGTGCAGCAGTTGCCCAACGATGCACGGCAGACCCTGGAGCGCATCGAAGCCGGCGGCCCGTTCCTGTATGACAAGGACGGATCGAGATTCGGCAACTACGAACGCATCCTGCCTCAACGTGAACGCGGGTATTACCGCGAATACACGGTCAAGAGCGCCAGGAGCCGGAACCGGGGAGCCAAGCGGATCGTCTGCGGCGGAGAACAACGCGCTGCCAACGATTGTTACTACACGGAAGATCACTACAACAGCTTCAAACGGATACTCAAATGATGACTGACATTTTCGGATTGGGCGACGCCCTTGCCGCCCGCGAAGAGCGCGGCGCCGGAGATGGCTGGCAGCGGGCTCAGCAGCAGGCCCAGAACCTATACGACAACGTGCTGATGATGCCGAGCCAGGAGCTCATGCAAAAACTCCCGCCCGCGACCGCGCCCGTGGCCATGCCCGCCGGTCCCGGTTGGAACGACGGCACCAGCGAGGGGGCCATGAACCTGTTCAAGACGGTGCGTCCGAACATCGTCCAGTCGATCCGCGCCTTCCGCGTGCCTGAGCTGGCCCAGGCGGCCGCCGATCTCGGGCAGCATTTCCTCTATGCCAATTGCGCCCATTGCGCGAGCAAGGCTGAGGTCCTGGAAACCATCGCCACGTCGTTCACCTTCCCGAAGCACTTCGGCAAGAACTTCGACGCGCTGGCTGACTGCCTGACCGACATGATCTACAAGGCAGGCCCGCAGCCGGGCTTTGTGATCGTGCTGGAAGGCTTGCCGATCGCGCAGAAGTTCGACAAGGAAGGGCGCGAGGTGCTGCTCGACGTATTCCGCGACGCCGCCGAGTTCTGGGGCGAGCGCAAGGTGCAGTTCCGGGTGTTTTATTCGTTCGCCTGAGAGCACTGCCTGAGCCCTTGCAAGGCGAATCAAGCAAAAAGCCCGCAATTGCGGGCTTTTTGCTTTCCGGCGAGGTGCTGGTCCTATTCCTGCGCCGGCAGATGCCCATGCGGCGTGAGGCGGTCGATCAGTTCCGGCAATCCTTCGCTCAGTTGCGCGGCCACGTCATCCTGCGACATGCCGGTGGTCTGTGCCAGCGATTCGAGCGCGCCGGTGTCGCCCAGCGCGCTGCTCAGCGCCGACGGCGTGACCGGCTGGTTGGCGCCGCTGCCGATCCACGAGTTCACCTGTTCGCCCAGCCCGGCCTGCGCCAGGATCTGCTGCAGCGCGCCGATGCCGCCGGCGGCCGCGCCCAGTGCCTGGCTGTTGGCCGGGGCGCCACCCTGGCCGCCAAGCAGTCCGCCCAGCAGCGAGCCAAGGTCCAGGCCGCCGGTGGCGCCGCCGGGCGCTGCGCCGGCACCGCCGCCGCCGAGCATGCCGCCCAGCAGCCCGCCGAGGCTGCCCAGTCCGCCCAGGCCGTCATCGACAGGCGCCGCATCGTCTGCTTGTCCGCGGCTACGCATGGCCAGCGTTGCCAGCAGGCCAAGCGCCATCATCAGCTTGGGGTCGAGCCCTCCGGTACTGCCTGCCTCGCCACGCGCGCCGCCGAGTTGTCCGAGCACACCGCCCAGCACGCTATCGAGTAGTCCCATGGTCGACTCCTTTCAGTCAGGGTTGCAAGGTTGACGCGATGACCGGATGGCCGCCGCCGTCAGAATCCGCCAAGCAAGGCGTTAAGGGTTGCCAGGCATGCCAGCCCGGCGGTTTCAGTGCGCAGGATGCGGGGGCCGAGCGACACGCCGGTGAAACCCGCCTGTCTTGCCGCCTGCTCTTCGTCGGGCGCCAGGCCGCCTTCGGGGCCGATCAGCAGCGTAACGCCGCCGGCCAGCAAGCTTTCGCGCTGTTCGGCGATGAACGCTGGCAGCGAATGCGTGGCGCGCGGCGATACCAGCAGCCTGGCACCGCCAGCCGCGGACTGCGCCAGCCATGTCTCAAAGTTAGCGACCGGCGCAACCTCCGGCAAGCGATTGCGGCCGCATTGCTCGCAGGCGGCCTGCACCAGCGCCTGCCAGTGCGCGTGGCGCTTGTGCGCGCGCTCGCCCGACAGGCGCACCACCGAGCGGCTGGCCTGCAGCGGCTGGATTGCCGTGACGCCCAGTTCGACCGCCTTTTCGATCAGCCAGTCCATCTTGTCGCCGCCGGCCAGGCCCTGGGCCAGCGTGACACGGAAGGGCGGCTCGGCTTCGGCCGCGTCATGCGCGCCGATGCGCGCCAGCGCGTGGCGCTTGCCCAGCTCGACCAGCGTGGCCGCGTGGCTGCCGCCGCGGCCGTCGAACAGCGTCATGGCGTCGCCCGGCACCAGGCGCAGCACCTGCACGTGGCGCACCACCGGCTCAGGCAGCGGAAAATCGGATTCGGCGGCCAGGACGGTGTCCGTGCCGCCGACGAAGAAGCGTGGTGCCATCAGCTTGCCTGGCCTGCTGCCTGTTCCAGCGGCTTGCCGAAGCCCCAGCGGTAGCCGTCGGGATCTTCAACCATGCAGTAGCGGTCGCCCCAGAACTGGTCGGCCGGCGCCATCAGGCTGACCGCGCCGGCGTCGACCGCGCGCTGGTGCATGGCGTCGACATCGTCGCAATAGACATAGAAGGTCTGCGGGCACTCGACGCCCAGCGAGCGCGGCGTGCGCGCGGTGCTGCCCCAGGCGCCCTCGGGCGCGAACATCACCACCAGTTGGCCCTGGTAGTGCATCTCGGCGTGGGTCGGCACGCCGTTTTCGTCGACCACGTTGCCGGCGGTGAAGCCGAAGGCGCGGCTGTAGAAGTCCAGTGCGGCGCGCCCGTTGGCGACGGTCAGGTAGGGGGTGAGCCAGGGGGTGTTGGCCGGTCTGGTCATGATCGTCTCCTGAGTGCGGGAAACCCGGCGCGGCTGGCGTGCCGCGCGGTGCGAGAGTGCATCTTACGCGTGCCGCGCTACGCTGTCGAAGTGCGGCGCAGCGGTGAAGCTGGCGCTGTCGGGGTGAAGCATCAGGCATGTGAGGGGCCGGATAGTTCCGGTGCCGGGGGCGGGGCCGTGCCAGGCGGCCTGCGGTGATCGCGCGGACTGCGCCGCGGGGGCTGTCCGGGAGTCCGGAAAACCCCCTAGCTTCTGCTAAAATTGCGGTTTTCCTGCCGTCACCGTCAGGCTCACGCCCGCTCACGTCCAAGACCGCCCGCATGTCCGCCCTTGCCCATCCCGCCACAAGCCCTTTTGCTTCCCAGCCCGCCAAGCTGATGGCCGACGCCATCCGCGTGCTTGCCATGGACGCCGTCCAGCAGGCCAATTCCGGCCACCCCGGTGCACCGATGGGCATGGCAGACATCGCCGTGGCGCTGTGGGGCCGGCACCTGAAGCACAACCCGGGCAACCCCCAGTGGGCCGACCGCGACCGCTTCGTGCTGTCCAACGGCCACGGCTCGATGCTGATCTATTCGCTCTTGCACCTGACCGGCTATGAACTGCCGGTGGAAGAGCTGAAGAATTTCCGCCAGCTGCACAGCAAGACCGCCGGCCACCCGGAATACGGCATCACCCCGGGCGTGGAAACCACCACCGGCCCGCTCGGCCAGGGCATCACCAACGCAGTCGGCATGGCGCTGGCCGAACGCCTGCTGGGTGAAGAATTCAACCGCCCCGGCTACGACATCGTCAACCACCACACCTATGTGTTCCTGGGCGACGGCTGCCTGATGGAAGGCATCAGCCACGAGGCCTGCTCGCTGGCCGGCACGCTGAAGCTGAACAAGCTGATCGCACTGTGGGACGACAACGGCATCTCGATCGACGGCGACGTGGTGCACTGGTTCAATGACGATACCCCGAAGCGGTTCGAGGCCTACGGCTGGAACGTGATCCGCGGCATCGACGGCCATGACGTGACCGCCGTCGACATGGCGATCTCGCAGGCCAAGGCCAGCGACAAGCCGACCCTGATCTGCTGCCGCACCAAGATCGGCAAGGGCGCCCCGAACAAGGAAGGCGGCCACGACGTGCACGGCGCCCCGCTGGGCGGCGCCGAAGTGCTGGCCACGCGCGAGGCGCTGGGCTGGGCCCACGCCCCGTTCGAAGTGCCGGCCGAGGTTTACGACGCCTGGGACGCCAAGGCCAACGGCCAGGCGCTGGAGCGTGCCTGGAACGCGCTGTTCGATGCCTACGCAGAGCGCCACCCGTATGAGGCCGGAGAGTTCCGCCGCCGCATGAAGGGCGAACTGCCGGGTTCGTTCGACGCCGCAGTTGAGGCCTTTATCGCCAAGTGCGAGGAAAAGGCCGAGACCATCGCCACCCGCAAGGCCAGCCAGAACACCATCGAGGCCTTCGGCCCGGTGCTGCCCGAGTTCCTCGGCGGTTCGGCCGACCTGACCGGCTCGAACCTGACCAACTGGTCGGGCAGCCAGGCCGTGCGCGTGGATGCCTGGGGCAACCATATCAACTACGGCGTGCGCGAGTTCGGCATGAGCGCCGTCATGAACGGCATCACGCTGCACGGCGGCTACATCCCCTACGGCGCCACCTTCCTGACCTTCTCGGACTACAGCCGCAATGCGCTGCGCATGGCGGCGCTGATGAAGATCCGCTCGCTGTTCGTGTTCACCCATGACTCGATCGGCCTGGGCGAAGACGGCCCGACCCACCAGTCGATCGAGCACGTTGCCAGCCTGCGCCTGATCCCGAACATGGATGTCTGGCGCACCGCCGACACCACCGAGACCGCCGTGGCCTGGGCCGAGGCGATCCGCCGCGAGAACGGCCCGAGCTGCCTGATCTTCAGCCGCCAGAACCTGCCGTTCCAGCGCCGCGACGACGTCACGCGCGCCAATATCGCGCGCGGCGGCTACGTGCTGCGCGACAGCGTGAACCCGAAGACCAACCGTCCGGACGCCGTGATTCTGGCTACCGGCTCGGAAGTCGGCCTGGCCGTCGGCGCCGCCGATGCACTGGCCGCCGAAGGCGTGCACGTGCGCGTGGTGTCGATTCCCGCGACCACCGTGTTCGACAAGCAGGACACCGCCTACAAGGCCAGCGTGCTGCCGGCCGGCGTGCCGCGCGTGGCGGTCGAGGCGGGCGTGACGGACTTCTGGTGGAAGTACCAGGTCCAGGCGGTGGTGGGCATTGACACCTTCGGTGAGTCGGCCCCGGCCGGCGTGCTGTTCAAGCACTTCGGCTTTACCGTCGACAACGTTGTCCGAACGGTAAAGGACACCCTTATCTAAGCATCCGGGCGCTGGAGCCGCGTGGTGCGCCGCGCGGCCCGTGCGGCGCCCACCGGTTTCAATCGATCCTCAGGAGAGACAGTCATGACCATCAAGATCGGCATCAACGGCTTCGGCCGCATCGGACGCATGGTGTTCCGCGCCGCAGTCGCCAACTTCAAGGACATCGAAGTCGTTGGCATCAACGACCTGCTGGAGCCCGACTACCTGGCATACATGCTGAAGTACGACTCGGTGCATGGCCGCTTCGACGGCGAAGTGTCGGTCGACGGCAACACCCTGGTCGTCAACGGCAAGAAGATTCGCCTGACCGCGGTCAAGGATCCGGCCGAACTGAAGTGGGGCGAGATCGGCGCCGATGTGGTGGTCGAATCGACCGGCATCTTCCTGACCAAGGAAGGCGCGCAGAAGCACCTCGACGCGGGCGCCAAGAAGGTGATCATGTCGGCCCCGTCCAAGGACGACACCCCGATGTTCGTGTACGGCGTGAACCACGAGTCGTACAAGGGCGAGGCGATCATCTCCAACGCCAGCTGCACCACCAACTGCCTGGCACCGGTGGCCAAGGTGCTGAACGACAAGTGGGGCATCAAGCGCGGCCTGATGACCACCGTGCACGCTGCCACCGCCACCCAGAAGACCGTTGACGGCCCGTCCAACAAGGACTGGCGCGGCGGCCGCGGCATCCTGGAAAACATCATCCCGTCGTCGACCGGCGCCGCCAAGGCCGTGGGCGTGGTGATTCCGCAGCTGAACAAGAAGCTGACCGGCATGTCGTTCCGCGTGCCGACCTCGGACGTGTCCGTGGTCGACCTGACCGTCGAGCTGGAAAAGTCGGCTACGTACGAAGAAATCTGCGCCGAGATGAAGGCCCAGAGCCAGGGCGCGCTCAAGGGTGTGCTGGGCTACACCGAAGACAAGGTCGTCGCCACCGACTTCCGCGGCGATGCCCGCACCTCGATCTTCGACGCCGAAGCCGGCATCGCGCTGGACGGCACCTTCATCAAGGTCGTGAGCTGGTACGACAACGAGTGGGGCTACTCGAACAAGGTGCTGGAAATGGTCCGCGTCGCGGCCAAGTAATCCGGCAGCTTCCGCAGTAAAGGAAAACGCGCCTTCGGGCGCGTTTCTCATTTTCCGGCGCTGTGATATTCAGCCAGCCGGGCGGGGCGCCAGTGGGCGCGCGTCGATTGCGTCGCCGTCCACCAGGAAATGGCCGCCAGCCACATGGTGGATGGTGCGCAGCGCATCATGGCCGTCGAAATGCCAGCGCCCGTTGCTGAACACGCGCGAGTCCGCATGAGCGGCCACGACTTCGCCAAGGAACAGGTCGTAGGTCTGCTGCGTGGCCGGCTCCGGCAGCAGCCGGCATTCCAGCCAGGCCGCGCAGCCCTCCAGCAGCGGCGCGCCCACCGCCGTGCCGGCAAAGGTGCCAAGGCCGTAGGCGTCGAACTTGTCGGTGCCTTCCTGCTCCATCAGCGCCAGGCCCGAGCTGGAGCCCAGTGCCTCGGTCAGGTCGACCTGGCTGACGGTGGGGACCTGCAACACGAACTCGCCGCTGTCTTCCAGCAGGCGCCGGGTCCAGGTGCTCTTGTCCAGCACCACTGCCACCTTGGGCGGGGCGAAGTCGAGCGGCATGGCCCAGGCGGCGGCCATGATATTGCGCTTGCCGCCGGCGGCGGCGCTGACCAGCACAGTGGGGCCGTGGTTCAGCAAGCGGTAGGCTTTCGGGAGTGATACGGGCAGGCGGAAATGTTCAGGCATGATGGCCGGGATCGAGCCGTCAGAAAAGAATGATAAAAATGGGAACGGCGGACCCACTATACCCGGATGTACGAGTGCATGTTGCGGCGCGGGAAATGTTCACATATGCGGTCAATTGTGGAAAAAGAGCGCAATTTTTCAGAAATATGGCGTAGACGGCCATTTCAGAAATGCCGAATTTGCTTTCCGAGCTTGTTTTTTCCTCTTACACTATTAAGACGCCGTTGAAATCTGATGTGCAGCCAGTGCAAGTGGTGGGGCCATCTAGCTAAGAATAATCTGACCGAGGCCTGATCATGGTGAACGTAGACACGAAGCTTTTAGTGATCTTCACCGAACTACTGAGCAAGCGAAACGCCACTTATGTAGCGGAAAAGATGCATATGACCGCACCGGCCGTATCACACTCGCTGGGCAGGCTGCGTGAAATCTTTGACGATCCGCTCTTCATCCGCGTCCCGCATGGCCTGACGCCAACGCCGCGTGCGCTGGAACTGGGCCCGAAGATCCGCGACATGCTGGACTTGTGGTCGTCGATCAACGAGGGCGATGCCGACAATTTTGATCCGGCCATTGCCACCGGCACGCTGAGCATCGGCTTCGCTGCTGAACTGGGCGACACGGTATTCAACCGTTTTGTGCTGCGTATCAAGCAGCTGGCGCCGGACCTGCATATCAAGCTGGTCGAATCCCATTCGTGGGAAACGGACGTCGCCTCGATGCGCGCCAATGAACTTGACCTGGCCTTTTCGCCGTTCCCGACACGCCACCCGGAAATCGTCGAGGAAATGGTGACGTCGCTGAACCTGTGGGTTTGCGCGCGCAAGAGCCATCCGGTGCTCAAGAACCACTGCTCGCTGGAGCAATACCTGGATTGCGGCCATATCTTCATGGCGCATTCCGGCGGCTCCGGCCGCCCGGCGCCGTCGCTGATTCCGCTCGACTACGCGCTGCAGCAGCGCGGGCTCAAGCGCAATGCGACGCTGACGGTACATTCATGGCGTGCCCAGGCCGAACTGGCCTCGCAGACCGACATGATCTTCACCGTCAATGCGCTGACCAAGGACATGGCCTGCGAGACCTATGGCCTGAAGGCCTTCCCGCTGCCGTCGGAACTGAACACCACGCTCGGCCTGAACATGTTCTGGCACCGCAGCCGCAACACCCATCCGATGCTGGTGTGGGCGCGCAACCTGTTCCGCCAGGTGGTGGGCGAGTTTGTCGGACTGCCGCCGGCACGCTCGGCACGGGTGGTCACCGAACAGGACCTGCAAGACCTGCAGGCACCCTGAGCAGCATCCTGCGGCGAGCAGCCCAAACAAAAAACCGGCGCTTGGCGCCGGTTTTTTGTTGCCCGTCTGCGCTCCGCGGTGGAGCGTGCAGGCTTATCGTTTGGGTCTGTGGGGACAGTCTGTTTTGGTGCAATTGCCGTACAGCGACAGTGCATGTTCCTGCAGCGTAAAGCCGCGCTCGCGCGCGATGCTTTGCTGGCGGTGCTCGATTTCAGAGTCGAAGAACTCCTCGACGCGGCCGCAGTCGAGGCACACCAGGTGGTCATGGTGCTTGCCTTCGTTGAGTTCGAAAATCGCCTTGCCGGATTCAAAGTTGTTGCGCGAGAGCAGGCCCGCCTGCTCGAACTGGGTCAGCACGCGGTAGACGGTGGCCAGGCCGATGTCCATATGCTCGTTCAGCAGGATACGGTAGACGTCTTCTGCGCTCAGGTGCCGCTGCTCACTGGTCTGAAAAATTTCAAGAATCTTCAGCCTGGGCACGGTCGCCTTCAGGCCGATGTTCTTGAGGTCCGCCGGACTCGGCATGTGGGTGACTCCCTAGAGTACAATGACTGGATAGTTGAATCATAAGGGTTTTGGCAGCAAAAGTCGCTCGCGGTAGTGATGTCCCAGGTCGACGTCACGCGCCCGGCACGGTTGCCGTCCCATGTGGTTGTCGCGGCAGGCGCAACAGGCGTGTGTGGTGCAATCGGCGCATATTGCGCCGTTTTTGTGCCCGCTTTGCGGTACCGTGCCGCGGTACTTTTCTTTCCCTCCCGGAAGCGAGATACATGCGTTCTATCCGTTCGTCCGCCATGCGCCCGACGCTGGTTGTCTCCCTGCTGGCCGCGGCCCTGCTGGCCGGCGCCTGCTCAGCCTACGATTCCACCTCGCGCAAGGTAGCCAACGCCATCACGCCGTACCGGATCAACATCGTGCAGGGCAATTTCGTCTCGCGCGAGGCCGTATCGCAACTGCGCGAAGGCATGACGCGCGACCAGGTCAAGTTCCTGCTCGGCACGCCGCTGCTGAATGACGTGTTCCACGCCAACCGCTGGGACTATGTGTTCTCGTTCCGCCGCGGCAATACCCCGGTGGTGCAGCAGCGCCGCTTCACGGTGTTTTTCGAAGGCGACCGGCTGGTCAAGTTCAGTGGCGATGAACTGCCGTCCGAGTATGAGCTGATTGCCGAGATCGACGGCATGAAAAAGGCGCTGAAGGACCAGACGCCGGGCAAGATCTCCACCGGCGCGACAGCCGCCGCGGCCGCCCCGGCCGAAGCGCAGACCACGGTGGAGAACTTTGTGCCGCGGCAGGCGCAGCAGCCGGAGGCGGCACCCGCCCCTGCGGCATCGCCGGCCGCTCCCACCGAAGCAGCGGCGCCGGCCCAGGCCCCCAAACCGGCCGCCAACTGATCGGCCGCACGGCGCGCCGGCAGCGGCGCGCCACCAGTTTTCCGGGCCGGTCAGGCATGGCCGGCTCGATCACTTTCCGCGCATTGCGCATATTCCGCTGAGCCAGACACCATGAACATCGCCATTGCAGGCGCATCGGGCCGCATGGGCCGCATGCTGATCGAACAAGTGCTGAACACCGAGGGCGTGAGCCTCGCGGGCGCGCTCGACGTGCCGGGCTCGCCGGCGCTGGGACAGGATGCGGGCCTGCTGCTGGGCCGGCAGACCGGTGTGGCGATCAGTTCCGATGTGGAAGCGGTGCTGGCCGGCGCGGACTGCCTGATCGATTTCACCCGTCCCGAAGGCACGCTGGCCCACGTGGCCGCGGCGAAGAAGCTGGGCGTGAAGATGGTGATCGGCACCACTGGCTTCGACGAGGCCGGCAAGGCCGCGCTGGCCGAGGCCGCCAGGTCGATCGGGATCGTCTTCGCCGCCAACTTCAGCGTCGGTGTCAACGCCACCTTCAAGCTGCTGGAAGTGGCCGCCAGGCTGCTGTCGACTGGCTATGATATCGAAGTGATCGAGGCGCATCACCGCTTTAAGGTCGATGCCCCGTCGGGCACCGCGCTGAAGATGGGTGAAGTGATTGCCGATGCGCTTGGCCGCGACCTCAAGACCTGTGCCGTCTATGCCCGCGAAGGCCACACCGGCGAGCGCGATCCCAACTCGATCGGTTTTGCCACCGTGCGCGGCGGCGATATCGTCGGCGACCACACCGTGATGTTCGCCGGCATCGGCGAGCGCATCGAGATCAGCCACAAGTCTTCCAGCCGCCAGTCGTATGCCGACGGTGCCGTGCGCGCCGCCCGTTTCCTCGCCGACAAGCCCAACGGCCTGTTCGACATGCAGGACGTGCTGGGCCTGAAGTAAGGCGCCGCGGGGCGCGCAGGGCCGAAACTGGCCTGCCGCCACGGTTATAATCGTCTTCTTTCGCATTGCACGCCCGGCGGGCGCCGCGCAAGCGGCGCGCCCGCTGCTCTCATTCCAACGATTCCCCCGGATGCCGGCAGGCCAGTTGCCGCGCAAACGTTGTCCTGACTGCTGTCCCGACCATGCAAGACAAATACCTTCCTTCCGCCGTTGAACAAGCCGCCCAGCAGCACTGGCAAGCCATCGACGCCTATCGCGTGTCGGAGCATGCGGCCGGGGCCGACGGCAAGGAAAAGCCCAAGTTCTACGCCTGCTCGATGCTGCCGTATCCGTCGGGCAAGCTGCACATGGGCCACGTGCGGAACTACACCATCAACGACGTGATGGCGCGCTACCTGCGCATGAACGGCAACAACGTGCTGATGCCGATGGGCTGGGACGCCTTCGGCATGCCGGCCGAGAACGCCGCGCTGAACAACGGCGTGGCGCCGGCGGCCTGGACCTACGACAACATCGCTTACATGAAGAAGCAGATGCAGTCGATGGGCCTGGCGATCGACTGGTCGCGCGAGGTCGCCACCTGCAGCCCGGACTACTACCGCTGGAACCAGTGGCTGTTCCTGAAGATGCTGGAAAAGGGCATCGCCTACCGCAAGACCGGCACTGTCAACTGGGATCCGGTCGACCAGACCGTGCTGGCCAACGAGCAGGTCATCGACGGCCGCGGCTGGCGCTCCGGCGCGGTGGTGGAAAAGCGCGAGATCCCGATGTACTACCTGCGCATCACCGAGTATGCGGAGGAACTGCTGGGCGACCTGGACCAGCTGGGCTGGCCCGAGCGCGTCAAGGTGATGCAGCAGAACTGGATCGGCAAGAGCGTGGGCGTGCGCTTTGCGTTCCCGCACGACATCCCCGGCGAGGACGGCAAGCCGATCAATGACGGCAAGCTGTACGTGTTCACCACGCGCGCCGACACCATCATGGGCGTGACCTTCTGCGCGGTCGCCGCCGAGCACCCGCTGGCCACCCATGCCGCGCTGAACAACCCCGAACTGGCTGCCTTTATCGACGAATGCAAGCACGGCTCGGTCATGGAAGCCGACATGGCGACCATGGAGAAGAAGGGCATGCCGACCGGCCTGCAAGTGGTGCACCCGCTGACCGGCGAGAAGGTCGACGTGTGGGTCGGCAACTACGTGCTGATGAGCTACGGCGACGGCGCCGTGATGGGCGTGCCCGCGCACGACGAGCGCGACTTCGCCTTCGCGCTCAAGTACAAGCTGCCGATCAGGCAAGTCATTGACGTGAAGGGCCAGCCGTACTCGACCGAAGCCTGGCAGGAATGGTACGGCGACAAGGAGCAGGGCACCTGCATCCACAGCGGCAAGTACGATGGCCTCGGCTACCAGGCCGCGGTCGAAGCCATTGCCGCCGACCTGGGCGCCAAGGGCCTGGGTGAGAAGAAGGTGACCTGGCGCCTGCGCGACTGGGGCATCTCGCGCCAGCGCTACTGGGGCACGCCGATCCCGCTGATCCACTGCGACAGCTGCGGCGTGGTGCCGGTCCCTGAGAAAGACCTGCCGGTGGTGCTGCCCGAAGACCTGGTGCCGGACGGCACCGGCAACCCGCTGGCCAAGGATGCGCGCTTCCTGCAGTGCACCTGCCCGTCGTGCGGCAAGCCGGCGCGCCGCGAGACCGACACGATGGATACCTTCATCGACTCGTGCTGGTACTACATGCGCTATACCTGCCCGGATGCGGCCACCATGGTCGATGCGCGCAACGATTACTGGATGCCGATGGACCAGTACATCGGCGGCATCGAGCACGCGATCCTGCACCTGCTGTACGCACGCTTCTGGACCAAGGTCATGCGCGACCTGGGCCTGGTCAAGTTCGACGAGCCCTTCACCAACCTGCTGACGCAGGGCATGGTGCTCAACGAGACCTACTACCGTGAAGACGCGTCGGGCAAGAAGCACTGGTACAACCCGGCCGAGGTCGACCTGCGCACCGACGAGCGCGGCCGCCCGGTAGGCGCCACGCTGATCGCCGACGGCCAGCCGGTGGTGATCGGCGGCGTCGAGAAGATGTCGAAGTCCAAGAACAACGGCATCGATCCGCAGGCGCTGATCGACCAGTACGGCGCCGACACCGCGCGCCTGTTCGTGATGTTCGCCGCGCCGCCGGAGCAGCAGCTTGAGTGGAGCGGCTCGGGCGTCGAGGGCGCCTCGCGCTTCCTGCGCCGCGTGTGGAACTACGGCTATGCCAATGCCGCGGCCATCCGCGACGGCGCCGGCGGCAAGCCGACTGCCGATGACGCCGACCTGCGCCGCGAGATCCACGGCGTGCTCAAGCAGGCCAACTACGACTACCAGCGCATCCAGTACAACACCGTGGTGTCCGCCACGATGAAGATGCTGAACGCGCTGGACGACGCCAAGACCGCTTCGCCGGCCGCGCGCCGCGAGTGCTTCGGCATCCTGCTGCGCGTGCTGTACCCGGTGGTGCCGCACGTCACCCACGGCCTGTGGGACCAGCTGGGCTACGCCGCCGAAGCCGGCGACCTGCTCGACGCGCCGTGGCCGCAGGTCGATGAAGCCGCGCTGGTGCGCAGCGAGATCGAACTGGTGCTGCAGATCAACGGCAAGGTGCGCGGCAGCATCACCGTGCCCGCCGAAGCCGACCGCGCCGCGATCGAGGCAACCGCCGCCGCCAGCGAGACCGTGGCCAAGTTTGCCGAGGGCAAGGCGCCGAAGAAGATCGTGGTGGTACCCGGCCGCCTGGTCAACGTGGTGTTGTAAGCTGGCCCCGGAACCTGACAAGGAATCGCCAAGAATGAAGCGACTGAACATGGGGCGCCGCAAGGTGCTCGCGGCAATGCTGGCAGTGCCGGCAACGGGCCTGCTGGCCGGTTGCGGCTTCCACATGCGCGGCAACGCGGATTTCGCCTTCAAGCGGCTCTATATCGGGATTCCGGCCAATTCGCTGATGGGCGCGGACCTGCGCCGCGCCATCCGCGGCGGTTCCGACACCCAGGTGGTGGCCGACCAGAAAGAGGCCGACGCCCTGCTGGACGTGCTGCAGGACACCCGCACCAAGTCGATCCTGTCGATCACGACCGAGGGCGTGGTGCGTGAATACCGCCTGACGCAGCGTTTCACCTTCCGCCTGCGCGACCCCGCCGGCAATGAACTGATCGCGCCGTCGCAGCTGGTGCTGACCCGCGACCTGACCTACAACGAAGCCAACACGCTGGCCAAGGACTACGAAGAGCAGCAGCTGTACCGCGACATGCAGCGCGATATCGTGCAGCAGCTGATGCGCCGGCTGGCCGCCGTCAAGGCCATCTGATCACGGCATGCAGCTCAAGCTCGACGGGCTCGACGCGCACCTGAGGCAGGCCAAGGCCAAGGGCCTGGCACCGCTGTACGTGGTACATGGCGACGAACACCTGCTGGTGCTGGAAGCCGTCGACCGCCTGCGCGCCGCGGCGCGCGAAGCCGGCTTCTCCGAGCGCGACGTGCTGGTGGCCGAGCGCGGCTTCCACTGGGGCCAGCTGGTCGAGGCGCAGCAGTCGATGTCGCTCTTTGGCGACCGCAAGATCGTTGAACTCCGCATCCCGTCGGGCAAGCCCGGCAAGGACGGCGGCGAGGCGCTGCGCGCTGTGGCCGCCCAGCCGTCGCCCGACGTGGTGCTGCTGGTGACGCTGCCGCGGCTGGATTTTGCCGCGTCCAAGTCGGCCTGGTTCCAGGCGCTGGAAGGCGCCGGCGTGTCGATCAAGGTCGACACCGTGGACCGCACCCGGCTGCCGGCCTGGGTCGGCGAGCGGCTGTCGCTGCAGCAGCAACGCGTCGAAGGCGGCGAGCCGGGCCGGCGTGCGCTGCAGTTCATCGCCGACAAGGTCGAGGGCAACCTGCTGGCGGCGCACCAGGAAATCCAGAAGCTGGGGCTGCTGTACCCGCCCGGCGAGCTCACCTTCGACCAGGTGCACGATGCGGTGCTGAATGTGGCCCGCTATGACGTGTTCAAGCTGTCTGAATCGATGCTCTCTGGCGACGTGCCGCGGCTGGTGCGCATGCTCGAAGGGCTGCGCGGCGAGGGCGAGGCCACGGTGCTGGTGCTGTGGGCGCTGACCGAGGAAATTCGCGTATTATCCAAGGTCCGGCAAGGGCTGGCGGCCGGCAAGCCGGCGGGTGTGCTGATGCGCGAGCTGCGCGTCTGGGGCCCGCGCGAGCGGCTGGTGCCGCAGGCCGCGCAGCGCCTGGCGCAGCCAAGGCTGGAAGCGGCGCTGGCGCTGGCGGCGCGGCTGGACCGCCAGGTCAAGGGCCTGTCGGACCTGCCGCCACCGGGCGGCAGCCCGCTGCCGGCGGAACCATGGGACGGGCTGCAGCAGCTTGCCCTGATGATCGCGCGCTGAACGCGCAACTCCACAGGTTTGCTTCCCCCGCCGCGTGCGGCGGGGGGACGGAAAACACACTGACGGCCACCACCCCAGGGCCACTGACATGAACGAGCTCGACCTCAATCAATACATGGACCGCGTCGGCCGCCAGGCCCGCGCCGCGTCGCGCGCCATGGCGCGTGCCTCCACGGCCGACAAGAACCGCGCGCTGCTGACCATCGCCGCGGCCATCCGCCGCGATGCCGACAAGCTCAAGGCGGTCAACGCGCGTGACGTTGAACGCGCCCGCGCCAACGGCCAGGACGCCGCCTTCATCGACCGCCTGACGCTGTCGGACAAGGCC
Organism: Cupriavidus sp. FW305-27; assembly: GCF_058787995.1. Classification (NCBI taxonomy): domain Bacteria; kingdom Pseudomonadati; phylum Pseudomonadota; class Betaproteobacteria; order Burkholderiales; family Burkholderiaceae; genus Cupriavidus; species Cupriavidus sp. FW305-27. The sequence continues at coordinate 7,433 of NZ_JBYTAG010000035.1, read as the reverse complement.
ATCGCCACCATGGCCGCGGGCCTGGAGCAGATCGCCGCGCTGGCCGACCCGATCGGCGAGATCTCGAACATGAAGTTCCGCCCGACCGGCATCCAGGTCGGCCAGATGCGCGTGCCGCTGGGCGTGATCGGCATCATCTACGAGTCGCGCCCCAACGTGACCATCGACGCCGCGGCGCTGTGCCTGAAGTCGGGCAACGCCACCATCCTGCGCGGCGGCTCCGAAGCAATCGAATCCAACACCGCGCTGGCGGCGCTGGTGGCCGAGGGCCTGTCCGCGGCCGGCCTGCCGTCCGAGGCGGTGCAGGTGATCGAGACCACTGACCGCGCTGCCGTGGGCCGGCTGATCACCATGACCGAATACGTCGACGTGATCGTGCCGCGCGGCGGCAAGAGCCTGATCGCGCGGCTGATGGAAGAAGCGCGCGTGCCGATGATCAAGCACCTGGACGGCATCTGCCACGTCTATATCGACGCCGATGCCGACCTGGACAAGGCCGTGCGCGTCTGCGACAACGCCAAGACGCAGCGCTATGCGCCGTGCAACACCATGGAGACGCTGCTGGTGTCGCAGGACATCGCCGCCGCCGCGCTGCCGCCGCTGTGCCGCATCTACCAGGAGAAGGGCGTCGAGCTGCGCGTGTGTCCGGCCACCCGCGCCACGCTGGAAGCCGCCGGCTTTACCGGCCTGGTCGATGCCGCCGAGGAAGACTGGCGCCTGGAATACCTGGCGCCGATCCTCGCCATCAAGACCGTGGCCGGACTCGACGACGCCATCGCCCATATCAACGAATACGGTTCGCACCATACCGATTCGATCATCACCGAGAACTACTCGGCGGGCATGCGCTTTATCCGCGAGGTCGATTCGGCCAGCGTGATGATCAATGCCTCGACCCGCTTTGCCGATGGCTTCGAGTATGGCCTGGGCGCGGAGATCGGCATCTCCAACGACAAGCTGCATGCACGCGGCCCGGTCGGGCTGGAAGGGCTGACCTCGCTGAAGTACGTGGTATTCGGGCACGGCGAGATCCGCACCTGACGCTCGCGCGCCAACAACAATAACAATCGTTCTCGAACGTCTCTCTGCCGATGCTCTGGGTCAAAGCGCTGCATATCGTCTTCGTGGTCTCGTGGTTCGCCGGCCTGTTCTACCTGCCGCGCATCTTCGTCAACCTGGCGCTGGAAACCGACGCCGCCAGCACGCAGCGCCTGTTGCTGATGGCGCGCAAGCTGTTCCGCTTCATGACCATGCTGGCGGTGCCGGCGGTGGTGTTCGGTCTGTGGCTGTACCTGGGCTACGGCATCGGCCGCGGCGCGGGGCAGGGCTGGATGCACGCCAAGCTGGCGCTGGTGCTGGTGCTGATCGGCTACCACCATGGCTGCGGCGTGTTGCTGCGCAAGTTCGAGGCGGGGCGCAATACGCGCTCGCACAAGTTTTATCGCTGGTTCAATGAGCTGCCGGTGCTGGTGCTGCTGGCGGTGGTGATCCTGGTGGTCGTCAAGCCGTTCTGAGCCTGGCGCCCGGTCTGTTGTTGCCAATCCTGTAGCGGAACCGAAATGAGCAAGCTGGTTGACTATTACCTGACGCCGCAGTCGCCGTACGTCTACCTGGGCCATGCGCGCTTTGCCGCCATCGCCGAGCGCCATGGCGCGCAGGTGAACCTGAAGCCGTGCGACCTGGGCAAGGTGTTTTCCGTCTCCGGCGGGCTGCCGCTGTCGCAGCGCCCGCCCCAGCGCCAGGCCTACCGCCTGGTGGAGCTGGCGCGCTGGAGCGACTTCCTGGGCCTGCCGCTGCATCTGCAGCCGACGTTCTTCCCGGTATCGGGCGACGCGGCCAGCAAGCTGATCATCGCGGCGCAGCTGGCGCACGGCACCGCCCGCGCGATGCAGCTGACCGGCGCCATCGGCGCGGCAGTGTGGGCGCAGCAGCGCAATATCGCCGATGCCGCCACGCTGGCGCAGATTGCCGACGAGGCCGGCCTGGACGGCGCCAGCCTGCTCAGGGCCAGCGAGGCGCAGTCGGTGCAGGCCGCCTATGCGCAGAATACCCAGGACGCGATTTCGGCCGGCGTGTTCGGCGCGCCGTGGTACGTCCATGACGGCCAGCCCTTCTGGGGCCAGGACCGGCTGGATTTCCTCGAGCGCGCCCTGGCGGCGGCTTGAGCTAAGCTTCGGATAGATCCCCGTCCGCTACGGCGGACGTTTTTGTTTGCAGGAAACCCAACACATGACCCAAGCCTTCTTTGCCCCTTGCCCGCGCGGCCTGGAGAGCGCGCTCGCCGAAGAACTGCGCGAGATCGCCGCGATGCCGGGCATGGCCGCGCTGGCGCCGTTCACGGTGCACCAGGAGGTGCCGGGCGGCGTCAATTTCTCGGGCGAGATGGCCGCCGCCTATGCGGTCAACCTGCATTCGCGCATTGCCAGCCGGGTGCTGATGCGCGTGGCCGCGCGCGGCTACCGGCATGAAGACGACATCTATACGCTGGCACGCGGCGTGCGCTGGGAGCAGTGGTTTTCGCCCGATGAATCGCTGCGCGTGGACATCACCTCGCACAAGTCGCCGCTGCGCAGCCTGAATTTCACCGCGCTGCGGGTCAAGGACGGGGTCTGCGATGCCCTGCGCGAGCGTGTGGGCGCGCGCCCGAGCGTCGATACCGCCAGCCCGGATGTGCGCATCTATGCCCACCTGACCGAGCGTGACTGCACGCTGTACCTCGACACCACCGGCGAGCCCCTGTTCAAGCGCGGCTGGCGCACCGAGAAGGGCGAGGCGCCGCTGAAGGAAAACCTGGCCGCCGGCATCCTGCGCCTGGCGGGCTGGGTGCCGGGCCAGACGTTCCGGCCCTTCTACGACCCGATGTGCGGCAGCGGCACCTTCCTGATCGAGGCCGCGCAGGTGGCGCTGGGTATCGCGCCGGGCGGCAGCCGCAGCTTTGCCTTCGAATGGCTCAAGGGCATGGACACCAAGGCCTGGCAGAAGCTGAAGTCGGACGCGCAGCGCGCCCGCATGCTGGCCTCGGCCGATGAGCTGCAGGTGGTGGGTTCGGACATCTCCACCGACATGCTGGCGATCACGCGCGCCAACTGGGAGCGTGCCGGCCTGCCGGGCGAGGCGCGCACCAAGCAGGTGGATGCGCGCTTCGTGCAGCCGCCTTTTGATGAGCCGGGTTTGCTGTTGATGAATCCCCCGTACGGCGAGCGCATCGCGGTGCGCGGCCAGCGCCGCCTGCCAGAGGAAGAGATGCCGCGCGACGAGGTGGAGGAGGCCGCCGCCAACCAGTTCGCCAGTGCCTTCGCCACCACGCTCAAGCAGCATTTCGCGGGCTGGCAGGCGTGGGTGTTTACCGGCGACATGGGCTTCCCGCGCCGGCTGCGGCTCAAGGAGTCGCGCCGCACGCCGCTCTACAACGGCAATATCGAATGCCGGCTGTTCCGCTTCGACATGGTGCGCGGCGCCAACCGGGCGCCGCAGGCTGACTGACGGCGCCGGGCCGCCGGGTCAGGGGCGCTTGCGCCCCGTCAGTGCGTCGGGATTGCGGCTGAAGTCCGCCAGGAAGCCCTGCAGGCTGACCACCGGCTCCTGCAGCAGGTGGCGCGGCAGGTCGAACAGCGCGTAAATGAATTCTTCATTGCCTTCGCAGCGCTCGGCCGGCAGGCAGTATTGTTCCCAGTCCACGCACGCCGGCGTGTACATGCCGTTGCCGGGCCAGAAGAACGGCACCAGCCGGCCTTCGCGCAGGCCTTCGATCAGTGCCGCCGGGGCATCGTAGGCCTCGGCCGATTCCACCTGGCTCATCAGCCCGGCGCGGGTCTCGATCACCATCAGCGTGGCGTGGCCCTGCGCGGTCAGCAGCAGGATGCCGGCCGGGTTGGGGTACAGGTAGTACTCGACAAAGCCATAGCGCGCGATCAGCTGGCGCACGCGCTCGGTGATGGCCGGATCGGACAGGAACGAAAAGGAATGCCGCGTCAGCAGCTCGCGCAGCGTGCGCGACAGCGTGGCAAAGTACGCCTGCTGCATGGCCTCGATTTCCTGGTCCAGCCGCTCGACCATATTGCTTTCATGCTTCTTCACGTAGCGGTCGATCAGCCCGTGGTTGAAGCCCTGCACGGCGATGCTCTCGTCGGCGGTGCCGGTCAGCAGGATGGTCTTGCAGGGCAGGTCCTGCAGCGCCTGGCAGAATTCCAGCCCGTCCATCTGCGGCATCGAATAGTCGACCACCACCACGCCCGGCTGCAGGAAGCGCTTGAAATCGTGGATCTGGCGGTAGATGCGGTCGATGTCGAGCTGCACGGTGCGCCGCTCGGTCAGGAAGGTGAGGTCGTCGTGCGTCACGCGCACCGGCAGGAAGCCCGGGAAGCGGGTGGCATAGGCCTCGCGGATCCATTGAAGCGCTTCACGCGGGTCGGTGAAGGTGATCACCGCGCGCGAGGCATCCATCTGGAACGCCAGGCTGTCGATGAACGACTTGCTGTCATCGACCAGGACGGTCAGGACCGGGTGATGGAAGACCGACAGGTTCCTGTCGTGCGGGTTGAAGGTCATGGAGCGGCGGGCAGGGGTTCGGCGCAGTGGTTCGGCACGGGCGTGGCGCAAGCGGCAAGCCAGTGTGCGCATTCGCAGGCCAGTATAGCGCGCCACGGCTGCCTTGCAAGGCACGCCTTGCAGCCAGGGCCGGCGGCGGGAGGCGCCCGCGGCAGGGCCGGGATGGCCCGGGCCTGCGCGCGGCGCGCGGACGGCCTTAGTCGACCGCCTTGAACATATCCTCGACCACCTTCTTGGCGTCGCCGAACACCATCATGGTCTTGTCCATGTAGAACAGCTCGTTGTCCAGCCCGGCGTAGCCGGCGGCCATGGAGCGCTTGTTGACGATGATGGTCTTGGCCTTGTAGGCCTCCAGGATCGGCATGCCGGCAATCGGCGACTGGGGGTCGTTCTTGGCCGCCGGGTTGACCACGTCGTTGGCGCCCAGCACCAGCACCACGTCGGCCTGGCCGAACTCGCTGTTGATGTCTTCCATCTCGAAGACCTGGTCGTACGGCACCTCGGCCTCGGCCAGCAGCACGTTCATATGGCCCGGCATGCGGCCTGCCACCGGGTGGATCGCGTACTTCACGGTCACGCCCTTTTCGGCCAGCTTCTCGGTCAGTTCCTTGAGCGCGTGTTGGGCGCGCGCCACGGCCAGGCCATAGCCCGGCACGATGATCACGGTCTCGGCGTTGCCCATCAGGAACGCGGCATCGTCGGCGGAACCCGACTTGACCGGGCGCTGCTGCTGGTCGCCGGTTGCCGCCGCCGCGGTCGCGCCGCCGAAACCGCCCAGCAGCACGTTGAAGAACGACCGGTTCATCGCCTTGCACATGATGTACGACAGGATCGCACCGGAGGAGCCCACCAGCGAGCCCGCGATGATCAGCATCGGGTTGTTCAGCGAGAAGCCGATGCCCGCCGCTGCCCAGCCCGAGTACGAGTTCAGCATCGACACCACTACCGGCATGTCGGCGCCGCCGATCGGGATGATGATCAGCACGCCCAGCACGAAGGCAATCGCCAGCATGATCAGGAACGGCAGCCAGTCCTGCGACAGGAAGAAGATGACGCCGAAGCCCACCATTGCCACCGCCAGCAGCAGGTTCAGCCAGTGCTGGCCGGCAAACACCACCGGCGCGCCCTGGAACAGGCGGAACTTGTAGCGCCCGGCCAGCTTGCCGAAGGCGATCACCGAGCCGGAGAACGTAATCGCGCCGACGAAGCAGCCGATGAAGAGCTCGATGCGGTTGCCCAGCGGGATCAGGTGCGAGCCTGCCGGGCTGATGCCGAACGCCGCCGGCTCGGCCACCGCCGCCACGGCGATGAAGACCGCGGCCAGGCCGATCAGCGAGTGCATTGCCGCGACCAGCTCGGGCATCTTGGTCATCTGCACCTTCTTCGCCACGTAGGCGCCGATGCCGCCGCCGACCACGAGCGCGGCGAAGATCAGCGCCAGGCCCGTGCCCACCGACGACTGGGCCGTGCCCGCCGCGAGGAATTCATTCTTCAGCTTGATGATCAGGACCAGCGTGGTCACCACGGCAATGGCCATGCCGATCATGCCGAAGGCATTGCCCTTGCGCGCCGAGGCCGGGTGCGACAGGCCCTTGAGCGCCTGGATAAAGCAGACCGAGGCCACCAGGTAGAGCAGGGTGACAAGGTTCATGCTGACAAGACCGGTCATCACGCACCCTCCCTGGCCAGCGCCGGCTTGGACTCAGGCGCCTTGGCCTTCGGTTCCTTCTTCTTGAACATCTCCAGCATGCGCTGGGTGACCAGGAAGCCGCCGAACACATTGACCGCGGCCAACGCCACCGCCAGCGTGCCCATCACGCGCCCGACCCCGCCTTCGGTCAGGCCCGCGGCGAGCATGGCGCCGACGATGATGATCGCCGAGATCGCATTGGTCACCGCCATCAGGGGCGTATGCAGGGCTGGCGTTACCGTCCAGACCACGTGGTAACCCACGTAGATCGCCAGCACGAAGATGATCAGGTTGATCACCGTGTGGTTCACCATCTCCATCGACTTCTCCTCCGTTGCTTTGAATCCGGGATGCGGCGTTTTACTGAATTCTTATTGCTGCATTGCGGTCAGGGCACGTCAAGGTCCAGTGGCTCAGATCGACCCATTGCGTGCCCCCTCTCCCGCTTGCGGGAGACGGTTGGGGAGAGGGCAGGCTTGCCCACGAAGTCAGGCCGGCGGTATGCCAGCGCCTGCCCTCTCCCCCTGCCCCTCTCCCGCAGGCGGGAGAGGGGAGCAAACCCTCAGAACTTCTTGATTTCCTTGATGCCGTTCTTCTCGTTCACCAGGATGACCTTGGGCTTGTAGGCGGCGATTTCCTCGTCGCTCATCGGCGCGTAGGTGCAGATGATCAGCTGGTCGCCCAGGTGCGCGCGGCGGGCCGCGGCGCCGTTCAGCGAGATCTCGCCGCTGCCGCGCTCGCCCTTGATGATGTAGGTGGAGAAGCGCTCGCCGTTGTTCACGTTGTACAGCTCGATCTTCTCGAACTCCTTCATGTCGGCAGCGTCCAGCAGGTCCTGGTCGATGCCGCACGAACCCTCGTAGTTGAGGTCCGCCTGCGTCACGGTGACGCGGTGGAGCTTGGCGCGGAGCATGATGCGTTGCATGGGTGATACGTCCTTATATTTGATGCAAAAGCAGTGGGCGCATGGCGCCCGTGGAAATTACGCCGCCTCTCGCACGACCTTGCCGTCCCTGCACATCAGGCAGGCCGAGACGATGTCGTCTTCAAGGTTCAGCGTGAATTGGCCGTCCTTGTCGACGACCAGCTTGAGGAAGTCCAGCACGTTGCGGGCATAGAGCGCCGAGGCGTCGGCCGCGACCATGCTGGCCAGGTTGGTGTGGCCGATGATGATGACGCCGTTGTGGTTGACCAC
>NZ_JBYTAG010000034.1:0-74351 GCF_058787995.1 Cupriavidus sp. FW305-27 | reverse complement strand
TTCCTCCCCTCCCCCGCCATGCGGCTGCATTCCCCATCGATGTCTGAGTTGCACGCCTTTGCCACCGCGGCGCGGCTGGGCAGCTTCACGCGTGCGGCGGACGAACTGTGCGTGACCCAGGGTGCCATCAGCCGCGCCATCGCGCGGCTGGAGGCGCATTTCGGGCAGCCGCTGCTACAGCGCAATGCCCACCGGCTGGTGCTGACAGATGCCGGCCGGAAATTGCTTGAGGCCGTGGCCGAGCCGCTGGCCACGATCGAGCATGCCAGCGCCACCCTGCGCGCCGGCAACCGCCGGCACCACCTGACGCTGTCCGTCGTGCCCACGCTGGCCAGCGTCTGGCTGGTGCCGCGCCTGCCGGACTTCCATCGCCGCCATCCGGAAATCCGGCTGGACTTCGTCCCGTACCAGCGCGACGAGGACCTCTCCGGCCCCTCCCCCGACGCCGCCATCCTGGCGGGTGAAGCCGGCAAATGGCCCGGCCTGCAGGCCGACTATGTGGTGGGACGTGAATTGGTGCCGGTCTGCCATCCGGACCGCGCCCGGGCACGGCGCGAGGCCGGCCGCTGGCAGTCTCCTGCGGAGCTGCTGGACGAGCCCCTGCTCTACCACACCACCGCACCGGCGAACTGGCAAAACTGGCTGCAGGCCGCCGGCGTACCCAACGCTGCGCCAAGGTTATCCACAGCGTTCGACCAGGTCTCGATCCTGATCCAGGCGGTGCGCGCCGACATCGGCGTCGCCGTGCTGCAGCGTTGCCTGGTGCGCGACGAAATTGCCGCCGGACGCGTAACGGCGCCGTTTGACCTGCCAATTACGCTGCAACGGGGCTATTTCCTGTGTGCGCCGAAGGAACGGCGCGATCATCCGGCGCTGAACTGCTTCCGGGATTGGCTGCTGGAAACCGCAGCGAAGGATACAGGCAGCGGCACCAACACTTTATTCTCCGGATGACTAACATGGAAAAAATTATGCAAAAATACATTCATCCAACAGATAAAATTCCTAAAATTATTATCTGTATGGATGTTATTCGGTAAATTTGATTGCTAAAAATTACCCCAGTAGATATTTGCGTACCTACATCAGCGCACCGATAGCGACATCCGCCCGAAGCGCCTCTGAATTGGGTTATCCCCAAAGTTATTCACACCACCAATAGAAAAGGGCCTGCATCCGCAGACCCTCATTCCTCTGGCGAAAACCGGGCGGGTTAAGCCGCCTTTTTTGCCAATCCAAGATAGGTTTCGATCACCTTCGGATTCGCCGCCAGTTCGTCGGCCAGCCCTTCCATCGCCATATCCCCGGTCTCGATCACATAGCCGTAGTCCGCCACCTGCAGCGCAGCGCGTGCGTTCTGCTCGATCAGCAGCGTGGCCACGCCGGTCTGGCGCAGATTGCTGATGATGTGGAAGATCTCCTTCACGATCAGCGGCGCCAGGCCAAGGCTGGGCTCGTCCAGCATCAGCAGCTGCGGCTTGGCCATCAGCGCGCGGCCCACCGCCAGCATCTGGCGCTCGCCCCCGGAGAGCGTGCCGGCGTCCTGGCGGGCACGCTCGCGCAGGCGTGGGAACAGGTCGTAGACCACGTCCATCTGGTCCAGGTAGTTCTTCTCGCCGGCGCGCTTGCGGCGAAAGGCACCCAGCTGCAGGTTGTCTTCCACCGTCATCGACGCAAACAGCTCGCGCTTCTCCGGCACCAGGCACATGCCGCGCGCAACGCGCCCTTCCACCGGGATGCCGGCCATGTCGTGGCCGAGGTAGTTGACCGAGCCGCTCGACGACCCCGTCACCGGCAGCGCACCCATGACCGCATTGAGCATGGTCGACTTGCCGGCACCGTTGGGGCCGATCACCGTGACGATCTTGCCGGCCTCCACCTTCAGGTTGGCGCCGTGCACCGCTTCCACCTTGCCGTAGCGGACGTGGAGGTCCTTCACTTCGAGAATCAGGCTCATGTCCGGTCCTTACTCCACGCCACCCAGGTAGGCTTCCAGCACCGCGGGGTTCTTCTGCACTTCCTCGGGCACGCCCTCGGCAATGCGCGTGCCGAATTCCATCACCACCAGCCGGTCGGTCAGGTTCATCACGAAATCCATGTCGTGCTCGACCAGCAGCACGCTCATGCCCTCGCCCTTGAGCTTGCGCAGCAGCTCGGCCAGCGCCTGCTTCTCCTTGTAGCGCAGGCCCGCTGCCGGCTCGTCGAGCAGCAGCAGCGCCGGGTCGCAGCAAAGCGCACGCGCGATTTCAAGAATCCGCTGCTGGCCCAGCGCGAGGCTGCCGGCTTCCATGTACATGCAATCGGCCAGGCCCACGCGTTCAAGCTGGCGCTTCGCTTCGAACAGCAGCTTCTCTTCCTCGGCCTTGTTCATGCGCAGGATCGCTGCCGAGACGCCGCCCTGGGCGCGGAAATCACCGCGCAGGTGCGCGCCGATGGCCACGTTCTCCAGCACCGTCATGGTCGGCAGCAGGTGCACATGCTGGAAGGTGCGGCCGATGCCGCGCTTGACGATCTCGCGCGACGGCAGGCCCGAGATCACTTCACCGCGGTAACGCACCTCCCCACGCGTGACCGGCAGCACGCCCGTCACCAGGTTGAAGGTGGTGGACTTGCCCGCGCCATTGGGACCGATCAGCCCGATGATCTCGCCCGCGCGCACCTGGAAGCTGACATCGTTCACCGCCACCAGCCCGCCGAACTCCTTGCGCGCGGCGCGCACATCCAGAATCAGGTCGCCCGCCTCGGGCTTCTGGCGCACGGCCAGGGCCTCGGCCTGCGCCGGCGCCAGCACCGGTGGACCAGAAGGCACCAGACGCCGCAGGAACGGCCAGATGCCATCGCGCGCGTATTGCAGCAGCAATACCAGCAGCACGCCGAAGACGATGATCTCGAAGTTGCCGTTGGCACCGAGCAGCTTGGGCAGCACGCCCTGCAGCACATCCTTCAGGATGGTCAGGATGCCCGCGCCCAGCACCGCGCCCCACACATGGCCCACGCCGCCGACCACGGCCATGAACAGGTACTCGATGCCGTAGTTCAGGCCGAACGGCGTCGGGTTCACCGCGCGCTGCAGGTGCGCGTACAGGAAGCCCGACACGCACGCCAAAACCGCCGCCACCACGAAGATCACCACTTTCATCCATGCGGTGTTCACACCCATGGCCTCGGCCATCACGCCACCGCCCTTGAGCGCGCGGATGGCGCGCCCCGGGCGCGAGTTCAGCAGGTTCTGCATCGCCAGCACGGCCAGCAGCACCACCGCCCAGATCAGGTAGAACATCGAGCGGCCCGACTGCAGCTCGATGCCGAAGAGCGACAGCACCGGGATCCCGTTCAGGCCGTCATACTTGCCCAGGAACTCCAGGTTGCCAAACAGGAAGAACAGCGACAGGCCCCAGGCAATGGTCGCCAGCGGCAGGTAGTGGCCGGACATGCGCATCGTGATCAGCCCGATCACATAGGCCGATGCCATCGTGATCACCAGCCCCACCATCAGCCCGAACCAGGGCGACAGCCCGAACTGCGTGGTCAGGTACGCAGTGCTGTACGCGCCCAGCCCCACGAACGCGGCCTGCCCGAACGAGGTCATGCCGCCCACCCCGGTCAGCAGCACCAGCCCGATCGCCACGATGCTGTACAGGCCGATGTAATTGCCCAGCGTGATCCAGAACTCCGGCGTCGGCAGCGCCGGCAGCAACACCAGCACCACAATGAAAGCCAGCACCAGGACCCGGTTGCGGTTCAGCCGCGCACGGCTGCCTGCCTCGGCACTGGCCACCCGCGCCTGCTTGTCGGTCAGCATGGTCATGGCTTATTCCTCCTCCTCGACATGCTTGCTCGTCAGCGAGCGCCACAGCAGCACCGGAATGATCAGTGTGAAGACGATGACCTCCTTGAACGCGCTGGCCCAGAAGGACGAATAGGATTCAAGCAGGCCCACCAGCAGCGCACCGAGCGCCGCCACGGGGTAGCTCACCAGCCCGCCGACAATGGCGCCGACAAAGCCCTTCAGGCCCACCAGGAAGCCCGACTCGTAGTACACGGTGGTCAGCGGCGCGATCAGGATGCCGCACAGCGCGCCCATCGCCGCGGCCAGCGTGAACGACAGCCGCCCCGCCTGCGTGGTGCCGATACCGACCAGGCGCGCGCCCAGCCGGTTCACCGCGGTCGCGCGCAGCGCCTTGCCCTGCAGCGTGCGCTCGAAATAGAAGTACAGCGCGCCGATCAGCAGCGCCGACACGCCCACGATCCACAGGCTCTGGCCCGAGATGCTGAGCGCCCCCACGTCGAAGCGCGCATCCGAGAACGCATTGGTGCGCGAACCCTCCGCCCCGAACATCACCAGGCCCAGCCCCACCAGCGCAAAGTGCACGCCGACCGAGACGATCAGCAGCACCAGCGTGCTGGCCTCGGCCAGCGGCTGGTAGGCCAGCCGGTACAGCATCGGCCCCAGCGGGATGATGATCAGCAGCGTCAGCGCGATCTGCGCCAGCATCGGCAGCGGCTGCGCGCCATACTGCTGCGCCAGCCAGTGCACCGCGAGCGGGAACACCAGGTATTTTCCTGCCAGCACCGCCAGCCGCTGGCCCAGCGCGCGGCGCAACTCGGCGCTGCGCAGCACCGTGACGGTTTCATAGACGAAGGTCAGCGCCCCCATCGCCAGCAGCAGCCAGCTGGTCTGCGGCGCGTGACCGGCCTGCATCGCCGCCAGCGTCAGCGCGCCGTAGGCAACAAACTCCCCTTGCGGGATGAAGATGACCCGGGTCACCGAGAACACCAGCACCAGGGCCAGTGCCAGCAGCGCGTAGATCGCGCCCGAGGTGATGCCGTCCTGGGCCAGGATGGCAGCGATTGATAAGTCCATTGTCTCCCCGTCTCTTGGAAATACCTGCCTGCATCATATGGGGGCCGACAGGGTGCTGTGTGCTTCGGGATTTACGCAATAGTAAACGGATTGCCTAATGTGGAAATACAGGCAAGCCCTAACGAGAGGTGTGTATGGCGGCGTGAGCGTTTCGCATTGTTGCCATGCGGTTGGTTGTCGCTCTTGGCAGGCGTAGCGTTTCGCGCAAGCGCCCAATGACCGTCAGCGCACTTTGAGCCGGCGCAGCAGCCGTAGGCGTCCAGGCGATGCCGTTTGCAGCAGGCGGCCTACGCCCTGCATGGGGATTGTTCAATAGTGGGTTATCGAAGGTACTATCCCTGACTCACATGGCGTAGCAGGGTCGAACGGGCAACCACGCCAGAACGGCAAGCACCACCGTGCGAACCACCAACACCGTGCAATTTATTGCCAGCCGCATAGGCGACGCGTTCTTTGGTTACTTTCTGTCGCTCGGACAGAAAGTGACTCGCCGGCTAAGCCGGCGAAACAGCAGCACTTGCCAAGGGCGACACCCAACCGCATAGCGCCACGCCGCCCCCCGACCCTCACTTAGTCAACAACTTCCACTTCCCATCAACAATCTGCACCATCACCCGCGCCCTCTGATCAAAGCCAAGGTGGTCGGTAGCACTCATGTTCATGATCCCATGCGAAACCGGCAGATTCTTGGTCTGCTCCATCGCATCCCGCAATGCCTTGCGGAATTCCTTGGTACCCGGCTGGCCCTTCTTCAGCGCCTCAGGGATGGCATGCTGCAGGATCAGCCCCGCATCCCAGGCATGACCGCCGAAGGTCGAGACCTGGCCACCGAAGGCCTTCTCGTAAGAAGTCTTGTAGGACATGGCCGGCTTCTTCACCGGATTGCTGTCCGGCAATTGCTCAGCCACCAGCAGCGGCCCGGCCGGCAGGAACGTGCCTTCGCAATCCTTGCCGCACACGCGCAGGAAGTCGGCATTGGCCACACCGTGGGTCTGGTAAATCTTGCCCTTGAAACCACGCTCCTTGAGCGTCTTGGCCGGCAGCGCCGCGGGCGTACCCGAGCCTGCGATCAGCACGGCGTCGGCATTGGCGCTCATCATCTTCAGCACCTGGCCGGTGACCGAGGTATCGGTACGGGCAAAGCGCTCGTTGGCGACCACCTTGATCTTGCGCAGCTCCGCCACCTTGGCGAACTCCTGCGCCCAGCTGTCGCCATAGGCGTCCGCGAAGCCGATGAAGGCCACCGTCTTCACGTTGTTGTTGGTCATGTGCTCGGCAATGGCGGTCGCCATGTGCGAGTCATTCTGCGGCGTCTTGAAGACCCAGGCGCGCTTGGCATCCATCGGCTCGATGATGCGGGCCGAGGCGGCCATGGTGATCATCGGCGTATCGTTCTCGGCCACCACGTCCACCATCGCCAGCGAGTTCGGCGTCACGGTGGAACCCACCACCACGTCAACCTTGTCTTCGCTGATCAGCTTGCGGGTGTTCTTGACCGCGGTGGTGGTGTCGGAGGCATCGTCCAGCACGATGTACTCGATCTTCTTGCCCGCGATTTCCTTGGGCATCAGCGTGAAGGTGTTCTTCTCCGGAATACCCAGCGATGCCGCCGGACCCGTGGCCGACACCGTCACCCCGACCTTGACCTGTGCCTGGGCTGCACCGGCAACCAGGCTCGCCGCAGCGATTGCCAGCAGGCTGGCGCGCTTGAAATCCATCTTGTCTCCTCGGTTCCTGAAACGGAAAGGCATCCGTCCGGCGTCCACCGGCGGATGCCCTGGTCCACTGAACTGGATGAGGCGCAGCCCAGCGGGTGCGCATTCCATCCGGTTCAGTGGGCCTTGATCGACCCCTCGGGTCAACACAGGCACATCGCCGGCACCTGCGCTACAGCCAGGAACGACGCAAGGCCGCTCCCCAGTTTCCCCGTCCGCACCACTCCCCCGGATCGGCGCGATCCGGCTATTCACCGACCGTGCGGTCGGGAATTCGGATCGAGTCTAGCACAGCGACTTGGCGCGAAAAGGGAGGATTAACCCGCATCGCGAGCGCCGCCCGGCTTCGCCGTCAGCGCAGGAACGCGTCCCAGGCGGTCCTCAGGATCAGCGCGCTCACCACCACGATAAACACCTTGCGCACGAAGGCGCTGCCGTGGCGCAGGGCCAGCTTGCTGCCCACCTGGCTGCCGGCGATGTTGGCCACCGCCATCACCAGGCCCAGCTGCCACCAGATATGGCCCTTGCTGGCCAGCAACAGCAGCGCCGCCAGGTTGGTGGCAAGGTTGACCACCTTGGCCGAGGCCGCCGCGTGCAGGAAGTCATAGCCGAACACCCGCACGAACGCGATCATCAGGAAGCTGCCGGTGCCCGGACCGAACACGCCGTCATAGAAACCGATGACGGCGCCGGCCAGCAGCGCCGCGATGCGCTCGCGCGCGCCCGACAGCGTCGGCGCGTGTTCCGTACCCAGGTCCTTCTTGGCCACGGTGTAGACCAGCAACACCACCAGCACGAACGGCAGCGCCTTGCGCAGCGGTTCGGCCGGAATCTTGGTCAGCGCCCAGGCACCGGCCATCGAGAAGACAAGGGCCGCCACCACCGCGGGCGCGGTCGCTCCCCAGTAGATACGCACGCTGCGGCCGTAGCGCAGCGCCGCGTTGGCGGTGCCCGCGATCGAGCCCATCTTGTTGGTACCCAGCAGCGTGGCCGGCGCGACATTGGGATAGGCCGAGAACATCGCCGGGATCTGTACCAGGCCGCCGCCGCCGGCGACCGCGTCGATCAGGCCGGCGAGAAAGGCGGCAACCGCCAGGAATGCGAATTCCGTCATTGCAGGAAGCAGGAAAGCGAAAAGGGATAGGATCGGAGGAGATCGGTGCGGGCGGGCCGGCGCGCTGCCGGGCGGTATCAGTTCAGCCCAGCACCTTGGCCGCAGGCACCAGGCTGCGGTGCCACATGCCGTTGCCATGCGGGCAGAAGCCCGGCGGCGCGCCGCCTTGCCCTGCCGCCAGCCCCGGCGCCAGCAGCGCGTGACGGATACCGTGCGCGCGGCCCCAGTCGGCCAGCGTGGCACAACAGGCCTCAAGGCAGGCGCGGCGGGCCCCGCCGTCCAGCCCGGGCCGTACCCACCACTCCATGCCGCAAGCGGCCAGCCCGGCAAGCTCGAGGCTCGGGAGCAGCGCCACCGGCAGGCACGCCAGCAGATCGTGCGGAGCCTGCGCATCATCCACCAGCAGGCAGATGCCGCGACCGGACTGGGCCAGCAGCTCGTCCAGCATCAGCCGCCGCGCGCGCGCGGCGGGCACCGGCAGTGGCTGCACCTTAGCCAGCCAGGCTTCCAGCGTGGCTGCGTCGGCGCCCAGTCCGAGGCGTACCAAACCCTGCGGCGCGGGCGCGTCGGGATGATCCGGAACGGCTGGGGAGTCGGGGGAATCAGGTGCGGCAGGCATGGCGGGCAATGAGAGCGCCCGCATTGTCGCATGTGGAGGGTAGCCAGGTGATGCCGGTGCAGCCTGGATGCCCCATGATGGGGCGAAAGCGCCACAGCAGCGATTGGGAGGCCCAAATGAAAAAAGCGTTGCCGAGGATCACCCGGCAACGCCCTTTATTTATAACGCTGCTACCCGACACCGGGTGCGCGCCTGTCGTCTCCTCGCTTCCGCCTCCATTTAACCTGCGAAAACCGTATATGGAATGTAACGAAGCGGTGCATCGAGGACAAGCTAGAAAAAACCCTAGCCCCAGAATCGGGCATGTCGACCCGCGGTCACTCCTGCCGGGTTACTCCCGCTTGCCCGAGTGGCCCCCGAAGCGCGCCAGCAGCTCGCCCATGATGCCACGGCGGAAAGTCAGCACGCAGATCACGAAGATCACGCCGGTCACCATCGTCACCGACTCGCCCAGCGTGCCGAACCAGGAGATGCCGGTGACCGACGCCAGGAAGTTGCCGATGTCGCCCAGCTTGTTCTCCAGCGCGACCACCACGAAGGCACCGACAATCGGGCCCGACAATGTGCCCAGGCCGCCGACCAGTGTCATCAGGATGACCGAGCCGGACATCGACCAGTGCACGTCGGTCAGCGTCTCGAAGCCCAGCACCAGCGCCTTGATCGAGCCGGCCAGCCCCGACAGCGCCGCCGACAGCACGAAGGCGGTCAGCTTGAAGCGGTCGACGTCATAGCCCAGCGAGATCGCGCGCGGCTCGTTCTCCTTGATCGCCTTCAGAATCTGGCCGAACGGCGAATGCACCGTGCGCACGATCAGCGCAAAGGCGGCCACGATGATCGCCAGCGCGACGTAGTACAGCGTCAGGTCGTCCGACAGCGGCAGCACACCGAACAGCTTGCCGCGCGGGATGCCCTGCAGGCCGTCCTCGCCACCGGTGAACGGCGCCTGCAGGCAGATAAAGAACAGCATCTGCGCCAGCGCCAGCGTGATCATCGAGAAGTAGATGCCCTGCCGGCGGATGGCCAGCGAGCCCACCACGTAGCCGATCAGCGCGCCCGCACCGGTGCCCAGGATCAGGCCGATTTCCGGGGTCACGCCCCAGACCTTCATGGCATGGCCGGCCGCGTAGCCAGCGCCGCCGAAGAAGGCCGCATGGCCGAACGACAGCAGCCCGGTATAACCGATCAGCAGGTTGAAGGCGCACGCAAACAACGCGAAGCACAGCACCTTGAGCACGAACACCGGATACGCACCTGCC
Source organism: Cupriavidus sp. FW305-27 (assembly GCF_058787995.1). Classification (NCBI taxonomy): domain Bacteria; kingdom Pseudomonadati; phylum Pseudomonadota; class Betaproteobacteria; order Burkholderiales; family Burkholderiaceae; genus Cupriavidus; species Cupriavidus sp. FW305-27. The sequence continues at coordinate 64,783 of NZ_JBYTAG010000034.1, read as the reverse complement.
AGCGGCGCGGCCACCAGTGCCAGCAGCAGCAATCCGTACAACAGTTTCTTCTGCACGCCTTGTCCCTTTCCTGCGTTGCCCGCGTTGGCCGCCACCGTGGATGGCGTCGATGATGTGGAGGGTGCGCTCATCACTTCTCCTTCCCGAACAGCCCGGCCGGGCGCAGCAGCAGCACGATCACCATGATGAAGAACACCACGGTCGACGACGCTTCCGGATAAAACACCTTGGTCAGCCCCTCGACCACGCCCAGCCCCAGGCCGGTCAGGATCGAGCCCATGATCGAGCCCATGCCGCCGATCACCACCACCGCGAACACGATGATGATCAGGTTCTGGCCCATCAGCGGCGAGATCTGGATCACCGGCGCGGCCAGCACCCCGGCAAACGCGGCCAGCGCCACGCCGAAGCCGTAGGTCAGGGTCACCATCAGCGGCACGTTGACGCCGAAGGCCTCGACCATCTTGGGGTTCTCGGTGCCGGCGCGCAGGTAGGCGCCCAGCTTGGTCTTCTCGATCACGTACCAGGTGGCAAAGCACACCACCAGCGACGCCACCACGACCCACGCGCGGTAGTTGGGCAGGATCATGAAGCCCAGGTCGGTCGCGCCCTGCAGCGCATCCGGGGTCGAGTACGGCAGCCCAGAGACGCCGTAGATCGAGCGGAAGATGCCCTCGATCACCAGCGTGATGCCCAGCGTCAGCAGCAGGCCGTAGATATGGTCGAGCTTGTAGATCCAGCGCAGCATGGTCTTCTCGATCACCACGCCCAGTGCGGCGACGACCAGCGGCGACAGCAGCAGCATGATCCAGTAGTTCAGCCCGGCGTACTCCATGCCCATCCAGGCCAGCACGGCGCCCAGCATGAAGAGCGCGCCGTGCGCGAAATTGATGACGTTGAGCAGGCCGAAGATAACCGCCAGGCCCAGGCTCAGCATCGCATAGAAGGCGCCGTTGACCAGCCCCAGCAATAGCTGGGAAAGCATGGCCGGCAAGGGGATTCCGAAGATGTCCATCGCGGAGTGCCGTTGATACCGCCGTTGTATGGCGGGAATTGCTGCGGTTGGTGCCAGGTAATGCGAACGCTGCGGCGAACACCGTTGGCGAACACCGCAGCAAGGAACCGCGTCCGATGCCGGCGGCACGCAGGTGGCGCGCCGCCGGCAGATCTCACATCAGCTTACTTCTTCAGCATTGCGCACTTCGACTCGGCCACCGTGGTGAAGGCCTGGTCGCCCGGAATGGTCGCGACCACCTTCAGGTAGTCCCACGGCTTCTTCGACTCTGCCGCGGTCTTCACCTGCATCAGGTACATGTCGTGGATGCCACGGCCGTCCTGGCGGATATAGCCCTTGGTATAGAAGTCGTTGATCTTCATCTTCTTCAACTCGGCCATGACCTTGTCCGGATCGTCGGTCTTGGCCGCTTCCACCGCCTTCAGGTAGGTGCTGGCCGCCGAGTAGTCCGCGGCCTGCAGGCTGCTCGGCATCTTCTTCATCTTGCCGAAGAAGCGGTTGGCGAACTTGCGGGTGTCGTCGTTCATGTCCCAGTACCAGCTGTCGGTCATCAGCAGGCCTTCGGTGTTCTTCAACCCGAGGCTGTGCACATCGTTGATGAACATCAGCAGGCCGGCGATCTTCATCGACTTGGTGATGCCGAATTCCTTGGCCGCCTTGATCGCATTGATGGTGTCGCCGCCGGCGTTGGCCAGGCCCAGGATCTGCGCCTTGGACGACTGCGCCTGCAGCAGGAACGACGAGAAGTCCGATGCCGACAGCGGATGGCGCACCTGGCCCGCCACCGTGCCACCGCTGGCCTTGACCACCGCCGCGGTATCGCTTTCCAGCGAATGGCCGAAGGCGTAGTCGGCGGTCAGGAAGAACCACGACTTGCCGCCCTGCTTGACCACCGCGCTGCCGGTGCCCTTGGCCAGCGCCACCGTGTCATAGGCGTAGTGCACCGTGTACGGCGAGCACTCTTCGTTGGTCAGGCGCGCGGTGCCGGCGCCGATGTTGATGTAGACGCGCTTCTTCTCCGAAGCCACCTTGTTCATCGCCAGCGCGGTGCCCGAGTTGGTACCGCCCAGCAGCAGGTCCAGGCCCTGCTGGTCCATCCATTCGCGCGCCTTCGAGGCGGCGATGTCGGCCTTGTTCTGGTGGTCGGCAGAGACAATCTCGATGGGCTTGCCCAGCACCTTGCCGCCGCGGTCCTCGACCGCCATCTTGATGGCTTCCAGGCCGCCGGGGCCGTCGATGTCGGCGTACAGGCCCGACATGTCGGTGATGTAGCCGATCTTCACGGTGTCACCGGACACCTGGGCAACGGCGCTGAAGGAAACCGCACCCATGGCAATGGCCGCCATCGCGGCCGCGAGCCGAGTCTTTTTCATGTCTATGTCTCCTGATTTGCGGCGGCGTGCGCGCCACCCGTTCCTGCCAAACATCAACCCATGATCCGTGCGGATCAGACCCCGAGCAGTTCGTGCAGCACCGGCATCTTGGCCTCCAGCTCATTGGCCGCGAAGCGCTCGACGATGCTGCCGTGCTCCATCACGTAGAAGCGGTCAGCCAGCGGCGCGGCAAAGCGGAAGTTCTGCTCCACCATCACCACCGTGTACCCCTTCTGCTTGAGCATCAGGATCATGCGCGCAAGCGCCTGCACGATCACCGGTGCCAACCCTTCCGAGATTTCATCGAGCAGCAGCAGGTTGGCGCCGGTGCGCAGGATGCGCCCGACCGCCAGCATCTGCTGCTCGCCGCCGGAAAGACGCGTGCCCTGGCTCTGGCGGCGCTCCTTCAGGTTCGGGAACATCTCGTAGATATCGGATTCGCTCATGCCCTTGCTGGTGTCGGCGCCTTTCAGCACCGGCGGCAGCATCAGGTTCTCTTCGCATGAGAGGCTGGAGAAGATCGCCCGCTCTTCGGGGCAATAGCCAATGCCGTAGTGCGCGATCTTGTGCGTGGGCAGGCTGATGGTCTCGTGGCCATTGACCTTGATCGAGCCCTTGCGCGCGCCGGTCAGTCCCATGATCGCGCGCAGCGTGGTGGTGCGGCCAGCGCCGTTGCGGCCCAGCAGCGTGACCACTTCGCCGCGGTTCACGGTCAAATCCACGCCGTGCAGGATGTGCGATTCGCCGTACCAGGCGTGCAGGCCCTTGATCTCGAGCGCGGGTGTGTTGGATGTCGTCATATGTTCCCCGGCCCTCTCAGTGCGCGCCCTGCAGTTCCGCGTCGACGGTGCCCATGTAGGCCTCCATCACGCGCGGGTCCCTGGACACTTCGGCATACGGGCCTTCGGCCAGGATCGCGCCACGCTGCAGCACGGTGATCTTGTCAGCGATCGACGAGACCACGCTCATGTTGTGTTCCACCATCAGGATGGTGCGGCCCGCCGAGACCTTCCTGATCAGCTGCGTGACGCGGTCCACGTCTTCGTGGCCCATGCCCTGCGTGGGCTCGTCGAGCAGCATCAGCTCGGGCTCCATCGCCAGCGTGGTGGCGATCTCCAGCGCGCGCTTGCGGCCGTACGGCAGGTTCACCGTCAGCGTCTGCGCGAACTCGGTCAGGCCGACCTGCTCTAGCAGCTCCATGGCGCGGTCATTAAGCACGTCCAGCGAGCGCTCGCTGCGCCAGAACTGGTACGCCGTGCCGAGCTGGCGCTGCAGCCCGATGCGCACGTTCTCCATCACCGTCAGGTGCGGGAATACCGCCGAGATCTGGAACGAACGGATCACGCCGCGCCGCGCGATCTGCGCGGGCTTTTCACGGGTGATGTCGATGCCGTTGAAAAGGATGGTGCCGGTGGTCGGCTCCAGGAACTTGGTGAGCAGGTTGAAGCAAGTCGTCTTGCCCGCGCCGTTGGGCCCGATCAACGCATGGATCGACCCGCGGCGCACCTGCAGGTTGACGTCGCTCACCGCCGTGAACCCCTTGAACTCCTTGGTGAGGTTCCGCGTTTCCAGGATGGTTTCCTGCTGGTTCATGTCTCCTGCCCGCCCTCTTGCTGAACTGCCGGGGTGATGCCCGGCACTGACAATGGTCCGAACCGGCCTTGTAGGCCCTTGCTGCCGCTTGTTCCGCCAGGCTGGCCGTGCTTGCGGCCCTGCCTGCGGCTTTCTGTACTGGTGCGGGGCGGCTCCCGCGCAGGTTGCGGCGATGGCTTCGATGTGCTGCCCACGCACCCTGTGAGGCGTCTATTGTGTGCGCCTGTTGCATCGCAAAACATCGGGGTTTGCACTATGAAACATGAACCAAGTGTCAGTTTTTTTGCAAGCGCACATGAGCAGGCTGCGCCACTCGGTCACGGCCCCGCCCGCGACCCGTGGCGCGCTCATGTCAGGCGCCTGCAGCGGCTGCCGCCGGCGCCGATTGCACCAATACTTCCGCCGCCGCCAGGCCCTGCCGGCGGTCTTCGCGGATCAGGTCGCTGGCGCGCTCGGCGATCATGATGGTCGGCGAATTGGTGTTGCCCGATGTGATCAGCGGCATCACCGAGGCATCGACCACGCGCAGGCCATCGATACCCAGCACGCGCAGGCGATGGTCGACCACGGCCATCGGGTCGTCGGCGCGGCCCATCTTGCAGGTGCCCACCGGATGGAAGATGGTGGTGCCGATATTGCCGGCCGCTTCGGCCAGCTGTTCGTCGGTCTGGAATGCCGGGCCCGGCAGCCATTCCTCGGGCTGGAACGGTGCCAGCGCCGGCGACGCCACGATGCGGCGCGTGAGCCGGATGGAGTCGGCCGCGACTTTCCGATCCTCGTCGGTCGCCAGGTAATTGGGCGCGATCACCGGCGCCTGGCGGAAATCCGCGCTGCCGACATGCACGCTGCCGCGCGAGGTCGGCCGCAGGTTGCAGGCACTCGCGGTAAAGGCATTGAACGCATGCAGCGGGTCGCCGAACTTGTCCAGCGACAAGGGCTGCACGTGGTACTCCACGTTCGGCCGCGCCTGCGCCGGGTCCGAGCGCGCAAAGGCGCCCAGCTGCGACGGCGCCATGCTCATCGGCCCGCTCTGGTTGAAGGCGTACTGCACGCCGATGCAGAACTTGCCCCACAGGCTCGCGGCGCGCGTGTTGAGCGTGCGCACGCCGCTGACCTTCACCACCGAGCGCAGTTGCAGGTGGTCCTGCAGGTTCTCGCCCACGCCGGCGAGCGCATGGCGCACCGGGATACCCAGCGCTTGCAGGCGCTCGGCCTGGCCGATGCCCGACAGCTCCAGCAGCTGCGGCGTATTGACCGCGCCCGCGGCGAGGATCACTTCCTGCGTGGCCGCCACCGTGTGCGGCCGGCCGCCGCCGATATAGTTCACGCCGGTGCAGCGGCGCCCGTCGAAGGTCAGCCCGCTCACCTGCGCCCCGGTGACAATGGTCAGGTTGGGACGTTCCGACGCACGCCGCAGGAACGCCTTGGCCGTGTTCCAGCGGATGCCGCGGCGCTGGTTCACTTCGAAATAGCCGACACCGAAGTTGTCGCCACGGTTGAAATCCTCCGTGCGTGGAATCCCCGCCTCTTCGGCGGCATCGGCAAAGCGCTCCAGGATGTCCCAGCGCAGGCGCTGGCCTTCCACGCGCCATTCGCCGCCGGCGCCATGGAATTCGCTCGGGCCGCGGTGGTGGTCCTCGCTGCGCTTGAACAACGGCAGCACATTGTCCCAGCGCCAGCCAGCATCACCGGTGAGCCGCGCCCACTCGTCATAATCCTCGCGCTGGCCGCGCATATAGATCATGCCGTTGATCGACGAGCAACCGCCCAGCACGCGCCCGCGCGGATAGCCGAGCGAGCGGCCGTTCAGGCCGGCCTCGGCCTCGGTGCGATAGAGCCAGTCGGTGCGCGGGTTGCCGATGCAGTACAGGTAGCCCACCGGGATATGGATCCAGTGGTAGTCGTCCTTGCCGCCGGCCTCCAGCAGCAGCACGCTGACGTCCGCATCCTGCGTCAGGCGGTTGGCCAGGACACAGCCTGCCGAACCGGCCCCCACGATGATGTAGTCGAATGTCTCCATCGCTGTTCTTGTCATCATAGTTGCCGCTTATTTCGCCACCGGCATCGTGAACTCGGCGCCCTTGGCGATCGAATCCGGCCAACGCTGCATCACGCTCTTGTAGCGCGTGTAGAAGCGCACACCCTCTTCGCCATAGGCGTGATGGTCGCCGAACAGCGATCGCTTCCAGCCACCGAACGAATGCCACGCCATCGGCACCGGGATCGGCACGTTGATGCCGACCATGCCGATCTGGATCTGCCGCGCGAACGCACGCGCGATGCCGCCGTCGCTGGTGTAGCACGACACGCCGTTGCCGAATTCATGCGCATTGATCAGCGACACCGCTTCGGCAAAGTCATGCACACGCACCACCGACAACACCGGACCGAAGATCTCTTCCTTGTAGATCGTCATATCGGGCTTGACGTTGTCGAACAGCGTGCCGCCGACATAGAAGCCGTTCTCATGGCCATCAACCTTGTGGCCGCGGCCATCGGTGACCAGCGTCGCGCCCTCTTCCACGCCCTTGGCGATATAGCCCTCCACCTTCGCCTTGTGCGCAGCGGTTACCAGCGGACCCATTTCGGCGTCGGACTCCATGCCGTTGCGGATCTTCAGCGAGCTCGCACGTTCGGCGAGGCGCGGCACGAGCTTGTCAGCGACATCGCCCACCGCTACGGCGACCGAGATCGCCATGCAGCGTTCGCCGGCAGAACCATACGCGGCACCGATCAGCGCATCGACCGCCTGGTCGAGATCGGCATCGGGCATCACCACCAGGTGGTTCTTGGCGCCGCCCAATGCCTGCACGCGCTTGCCGTGCTTGGTGCCTTCCGTATAGATGTACTCCGCAATCGGCGTCGAACCGACGAACGACAGCGCCTGCACGTCCTGATGCGCGAGCAGTGCGTCCACCGCCTCCTTGTCGCCCTGCACCACGTTGAACACACCATCAGGCAATCCCGCCTGGCGCAGCAGGTCGGCAATCAGCAGGCTCGGCGACGGATCGCGTTCCGACGGCTTCAGCACGAAGGTATTGCCGCAGGCGATCGCCACCGGGAACATCCACATCGGCACCATCACCGGGAAGTTGAACGGCGTGATGCCGGCCACCACGCCCAGCGGCTGGCGCAGGTTCCAGTTGTCGATGCCGCCGCCGATGTTGTCGGTGAAATCGGTCTTGAGCAGGTTGGGGATGCCGCAGGCGAATTCCACCACCTCGATGCCGCGCGTGACTTCGCCCCTGGCGTCCGAGAACACCTTGCCGTGCTCGCGCGTGATCAGCGCGGCCAGGTCGTCGTGGTGCTGGTCGAGCAGTTCCTTGAACTTGAACAGGATGCGCGCGCGGCGCAGCGGCGGGGTGTCGGCCCAGGCGGGGAATGCCGCATGGGCGGCGGCAACGGCGTCGGCCACGTCCTGCGTGGTGCCGAGCGCCACGCGTGCTGCGACTTCGCCGGTGGCGGGGTTATAGATATCGGCCAGACGCTGCGATGCGCCGCGTGTCTGCCGGCCTGCGATGCTATGGCCGATGATGGTCTGCACCGCGCTGGCTTCTGCAAGGATGTCTTCCACTTCCGCTCCTGAATGCTGGGTCGCTGACGGCATGCGACTCGCCCGATCTTTGCGTCTGGTGAAGACGCTGGCGCAAACATCCGCCAGTCTCGCACTGGCATCGATGCCGCGCCGCACAAGGCGTGCCGGGCCGTATTGAGCGCAAGCTTGGTGCAGTTGCGCGGCCCCGTCCAATGATTTATCGTCAATCGCAATATAAGCCGCGCAAAATATTGCGCCGCACCACGCCTCGCCCCTGCGCCACCTTTCGCCCCGACACTGCCTTGGACCTCCACCACCTGCGCGCCTTCGTTGCCGTCGCGCGCGAGGGCAACCTGACCCGCGCCGCGCAGCGGCTGCACCTGACCCAGCCCGCAGTCAGCCTGCAGTTGAAGGCGCTGCAATCGGCGTGGCGCATCCGGCTGTTCGAGCGCACTGCCGCGGGCCTGACGCTGACCGCCGACGGCGCCGCACTGCTGCCGCTGGCCGAACGCATCCTCGACGGCGTGGGCGACCTGCAGCACACCGTCAGCGCGATGCATCACACCGTGCGCGGCCGGCTGGCGATCGGCACCATCCTCGATCCGGAATTCACGCGGCTGGGCCCGATGCTGCGCACGCTGGTGGAACGCCACCCGCAGATCGGCACAGAACTGCGCCACGGCATGTCGGGCTGGGTGCTGCAACAGGTACGCAGCGGCGCGCTCGACGTGGGCTTCTACCTGGGCCAGCCGCCTGACGCCGGCTTCCATGCGCTGACGCTGACGCCGTTCTCCTACTATGTGGTGGCACCCAAGGGCTGGAAAGAGCGCACCGCGCTGCGCTCATGGGCGCAGCTGGCAACGCTGCCGTGGATCTGGACGCCGCCCGAATCGGCGCACAACCGGCTCTTGTCCGCGCGCTTTGCGCAGGCCGGCGTCGACCCGGCCGGCGTGCCCAAGGTGGCGCATGTCGACCAGGAGGCTTCGATGCTGGACCTGGTGCGCTCCGGCGTGGGGCTGTCGCTGGTGCGCGACGCGATCGCGCTGCGCGAATCGCATGCGCACGGGCTGGTGATCGTTGAAGGGGTCTCGGTGCAGACCGAGCTGACGCTGGTATGCCTGGCCACGCGCCGCGACGACCCGGTCGTCGCGGCAGTGTTCGGCGTGGCCGAGTCGGTGTTCCGGACTTAGTGTCCCTGCTGCTGCAGGTGACGCTGCAGCCAGCCGGTCAGCGCCGCGAACACTTCGCCGCGCAGCGGCTGCGCTTCATTGAAGATCTCGTGGTAGCCGTGCTCGAACCAGACCTGTTCGCGCAACTCCGGCGGCGCGTGGTCGAAGAAGCTGCGGCTGCCGGCCGGGTCCACCACGCGGTCGGCGCCACCGACCAGCATCAGCATGGGGGCCTCCAGCAGCGCGGCATCGGCCTGGGCCTGCGCCATGCCGCGGATAAAGCTCTCCAGTACGCTGGCGGTGATGGTGGTCTGCACCAGCGGGTCTGAGCGGTAGGCGGCCACCACGGCGGGATCGTGCGACAAGAGCCGCGCATCGATCGGATTGGGCACGCGCAGCCGCGGCGCCAGCGCCAGCAGCACGCGGTGCAGCGCCAGCATCGGGCCCGACAGGCGCAGCGCCAGCGCAGGCGAGGACAGCACCAGCGCGCGCACCGGGCGCACGCGCGCGGTGGCAAAGCGCGCCGCGATCATCCCGCCCATGCTGTGGCCGAGCAGGATCGGCAACTCGTTCCAGCCCGGCACCGCGGCATCATAGATCTCGGCGAGGTCGTCGAGGTAGGCATCCTGATGGTCCGCCACCATGCGCGCGCCGCCGCTGGCGCCATGGCCGCGCAGGTCGTGCGCGCGCACGCGCAGGCCCAGCCCGCACAGCACATCGGCCACATGCTGGTAGCGTCCGGCATGCTCGGCAAGCCCATGCACCAGCAGCACCGAGCCGAGCGGCTCGGCAAAGCGCGCCGGATCGGGCTGCCAGGTGCGCAGCAGCAGCTCGGTGCCGTCGCGCATGCGCTGGCGGCTCTGTACCGGCGCGTGCGTGCCGGCTGGGGTATCGGCAGGCATGCCGGCAACACCGGCAATAGCAGGATCGTCCGTCATCGGTTGTTCCATTCGCGCAAGTCTCCTCCCGGCACGGAGCGCCAGCAAAAGGCTGGCGCCGGCTGTCGTTATTCTTTGTGGTGCTGCCTGCTGCCTGCCTTGCACTCTGTCCCGCTCAACCGTGGCAGGCAAGCCTGCCCTGCGCTTCCGGCTGCGCCATATCGGCGAGGATCGGGCAATCCGGCCGATCGTCGCCGCTGCAGTGCTGCGCCAGCTCGCGCAGCGTGTCGCGCATGGCGGCCAGTTCAGCGATGCGCAGCTCAAGGTCGGCCACATGCCGCAGCGTCAGCGCCTTGACGTCGGCACTGGCGCGGCCGCGGTCATGCCAAAGCGACAGCAGGTTGCGGATTTCGTCGAGCGAGAATCCCAGATTACGGGCGCGCCGCACGAAGCGCAAGTTGTGCACCGCGCGTTCGTCATAGCGACGGTAGCCGCCCTCGGTGCGCGGCGGTGCCGCCACCAGCCCGATCGATTCATAGTGCCGGATCATCTTGGCCGACACGCCCGACGCCTGCGCCGCTTCGCCGATATTCATCGCTCGCCTCCCTGTGCCGTGGCAGCCCCGGCCTGCGGACGCCAGCGGCGCAGCAGCAGCGCATTGCTGACCACGCTGACACTGGAGAAAGCCATCGCCGCACCCGCCACCACCGGATTCAGCAACCCGGCCGCTGCCAGCGGAATGCCTACCACGTTGTAGAAAAAAGCCCAGAACAGGTTCTGCCGGATCTTGCGCACGGTGCGGTGCGAGACCGCCAGCGCATCGGCCACCAGCGCCGGGTCGCCGCGCATCAGCGTGATGCCGGCGGCGTGCATGGCCACGTCGGTGCCGGTCGACATGGCAATGCCCACATCCGCCGCCGCCAGCGCCGGCGCATCGTTGATGCCGTCGCCCACCATCGCCACCACCGCGCCATCGCGCCCCAGCGCCTGCACCCGGGCAGCCTTGTCCTCGGGCAGCACCTCGGCCTGCACGTCGTCCAGCCCCAGCGCCTGCGCCACGCGCGCCGCCGCGCCGGCATTGTCGCCGGTCAGCATCACGGTGCGCACACCGGCCGCGCGCAGCCTGGCGATCGCCGCCGGCGCGCCCGGCTTGATGGCATCGCCGAACGCGACCAGCCCGGCCACGCGCGGCAGCGTGGTTTCGACCAGCCACGACACGGTACGGCCGTCCGCGCGCAACTGCTCCGCCAGCGTTGCCAGCGTGCCTGCCGCTGCGCCCAGCGCCTCACGCAGGCGCTCGCTGCCCAGTTGCAGCGCCTGGCCGTCCACCACGCCGGCAATGCCGCGGCCTGGCAGGGCCTGCACTTCCGTGGCCTGCGGCGCGGCAATGCCGCGCGCCTGCGCTGCGGCCAGCACGGCGCGGGCCAGCGGATGCTCGCTGCCGGCCTGCAGCGCGGCCAGCCGCGCCAGCAGCGCGCTGCCGTCGGCATCGGCGGGATCGGCCGCATGCAGCGCCACCACTTCCGGCTTGCCGACCGTGAGCGTGCCGGTCTTGTCGAATGCCACCACGCTGACGCGGTGCGCCACCTCCAGTGCCTCGGCATCCTTGATCAGGATGCCGGCGCGCGCGCCGGCGCCGGTGCCGGCCATGATTGCCGTGGGCGTGGCCAGGCCCAGCGCGCACGGGCAGGCGATCACCAGCACCGCCACCGCGTTGAGCAATGCGGTTTCCCAGTCGCCGGCAAAGAGGCCCCAGCCCAGCACCGTCAGCAGCGCGATGCCCAGCACCACCGGCACGAACACCGCGCTGACCTGGTCGACCATGCGCTGGATCGGCGCCTTGGCCGCCTGTGCGTGCTCGACCATGCGGATGATGCGTGCCAGCACGGTCTCGGCGCCCACCGCCTCGGTGCGCGCAACCAGCAGCCCTTCGAAATTGATGGCGCCGCCGGTGATGCGGTCGCCGGGCTTCTTCGGCACCGGGACGCTTTCACCGGTCAGCATCGATTCGTCCGCGTGGCTGTTGCCTTCGATCACCTCGGCGTCCACCGGGATGCGCTCGCCGGGGCGCACCACCACCTCGTCGCCCACGCGCACCGCCGCCAGCGGCACGCTCTGCTCCACGCCGCCGCGGCGCACGCGGGCAGTATCGGGACGCAGCGCCGCGAGCGCGCGGATGGCATCGGCGGTCTGGCGCTTGGCGCGGGTCTCCAGCCACTTGCCCAGGCGCACCAGCGTGATCACCACCGCCGCGCTTTCGAAGTACAGGTGCGGCATGGCGTCGGCCGGCGTGCGCCACATCAGCCACAGCGACAGCCCATAGGCCGCCGTCGTGCCCAGCGCCACCAGCAAATCCATATTGCCGGCGCCGGCGCGCACCGCCTTCCAGCCAGCCTTGTAGAAGCGCCAGCCGAACACGAACTGCACCGGCGTGGCCAGCAGCCACTGCACCCATGCCGGCAGCATCCAGTGCACGCCGAGCCATTCCAGCACCATGGGTGCCACCAGCGGCAGCGACAGCGCCGCCGAGATCGCCACCGGCCAGGGGCCATCCCAGAAGGCAGTGCCCTGCGCGGCCTGCGGCGCCTGCGATGCGGCATCGGCCACCGACGTCGCACCATAGCCGGCGCGCGCGACCGCGGCCACCAGCGCCGCAGTATCCGCCGCGCCGCGCAGCAGCGTGACGCTGGCGCGCTCGGTCGCCAGGTTGACCTGCGCCTCCATCACGCCCGGCACGGCGCGCAGCGCCTTTTCGACCCGGGACACGCATGAGGCGCAGGTCATGTCGGCAATATTCAGTTCGATGGTGTCCTGCGGCACCGTGTAGCCGGCATCGGCCACGGCACGGGCGGCGGGCGGCAGCACCGCGCCCGAGTCGGCGCGCAGCGTTGCGGCTTCAGTTGCCAGGTTGACGGCCACGTCGCGCACGCCCGGCACCCGGGCCAGCGCGTTCTCCACGCGGCGCACGCATGAGGCGCAGGTCATGCCGTCGACCGGCAGGCGCCATTCGGGCATTTCGTCGGCCGGCCGGTCAGCCGGCCGGACAGGTGGTGAAGCGAGCACAGCGCTGGAATTTGGCATGGGTCCTGAGTCATCCACAGTGTCGATGTCAGCATCATGGACCTTACCATCATTGGAAGGTCAAGGCCGGATGCACAAGGTGTTACCGTCACATCGGCGCCAACAAATTCCTCTTGCGCTTCCCACCATGGGAAGGTTCAAACTGCATCTGTCGCGGCACCCGCCGCCCGTCTCATCCCGTTCAGGAGAGTCCCACCATGATCCAGTTCCAGGTCGAAGGCATGTCGTGCAACCACTGCGTGGGCGCCATCACGCGTGCCGTACAGGCGGTTGACCCGGCCGCGCGTGTCAGCGCGGATGTGCCCGCCCAGGCCGTACGCGTCGAGAGCAGCGCCGACCCAGAGGCCCTGCGCGATGCCATCGAAGAGGCCGGCTATCCGGTCAAGTCGGTGGCGTAAGCTGGCCACCGCAGCCGGCGCCAACAAGAAAGGGCACCCCCGGGTGCCCTTTCTGCCGTCAGTGTGCCGCGCTCAGAAGCGGTAGCCCACGTTCAGGAAGGTCACCACCGGATCGATCTTGATCTTGGTGTGTGACTGGATCGTTACCGGGCCCGCCTGGGTGGTGAAGGACGCGCGGGTCGACAGCGGCACGTACGAGACCGACAGGCCGACGAACCAGTTGTCGTTGATGGCGTAGTTGGCGCCGATGTTGAAGACCGGGTTCCACGACGGCTTGGCGCTGGCGGTCATGCGCGCACCCGGCAAGAACTCGCGGTTCACGAAGTTCTGGTTGGTGATGGTCTCGTCGGTGAACCAGGTGTAGTTCACGCCGATGCCGACATAGGGACGGAACCTGGTCTTGGCGTCGAAGAAGTGGTACTTGACCAACAGCGCCGGGCTCCACTGCTTGACCGAACCGAGCTTGCCATACTGGGCATAGTTGCCGGTGCCCTTGACGTCATGCTTGGGCGGAATGCCCGCGACGATTTCACCGGAGATGTTGTCGGTGAAGAAGTGCGTGAAGGCCAGGCCCAGCGTGTCGGCGGATTCGATCTCCGCGCCGGTGTTCGGCCGGGTCATGCCGACCGGGCGGCCGTTGATGCTGTCGACAGTCAGCGGATCGGCGGAGCTGTTCGGCATCACGCGGAACCAGCCCAGACTGACGATATTGCTGCCGGCGGACTGCGCGTGTGCGGCTCCGGCCAGCGCCATGACAGCGCCTGCCGCCAGCATCTTCTTATAGGTCGATTTCATAATCCTCTTACTCCTCTTTCGGTTACTGCCGTGTGCATTATCCGGCCAGCCGGAGCACGACTGTTTCACCGATGACACTGATTCGTAGAGGACGCCCCCTAAAGGGAGGGTTAACCACTAAGAAACCAGCATGGGAGCGGCTCTCAGGGCCGTTCACCGAGGCATCCGCACAACGGTTTATGCCGTGCGCAGGAAAAAACCCTCAGGTAAAAGAGGTTTTATGGGGCAGGTGCGCAACAATGGCCGCGCGCCTGCCCCATCCCGGTGCGGTCAGGGCGTCACGATACTGAAGTTCGGCTCGGACTTGTCCATCAGCGCCGTCCACGTCGCCAGCGCCTGCGGGTCGCCGTCCACACGGGCGCGGCCCGCCTGGGTCTCGGCCTGCAGTGTGGTCTGGCCGGCCAGCACGCCCATCAGCACGGCGCGCGGCATGGTAAGCGTGGCCTGCGGGGACGCGTGCTGCGCGTCGGGCTTGTAGCGGAACACGCCGTTCTCCACCGTCAGCGCAAAGCGCTTGCCGGTGTCCGGCTGTACCCAGTTCAGCGCCAGCGTCTTGCCCGCGGCGCGGTCGCCATTCAGGCTGATCGCCAGGTAGTCCAGGAACATGGTGTCGGTCATGGCGCGCAGCACGTCCGGGCTGCCGGCGCGGCGGCCGGCCTGGGGCGGGCCGCTGCGCAGTTCGGCGGCACCGGTCAGGTAGGCATTGCGCCAGGTCGAGGATTCGGCCTGGTAGCCGAGCTGCTCCAACGCGTCGGCTTCCAGCCGGCGGGCAGCCTGGTTGGACGGATCGGCAAAGACCACGTGCTTGACCACCTCGGCCACCCAGCGGTATTCGCCACGCGCATACGCCGCACGCGCCTGCTCCAGCACGCGCGCCGCGCCGCCCATGAATTCGACATAGCGCTTGCCCGCCTCTTCCGGCGGCAGCGGGTTCAGGTTGGCAGGGTTGGCGTCATACCAGCCGAGGTAGCGCTGGTATACCGCCTTGGCGTTGTGGCTGACGGTGCCGTAGTAGTCGCGCAGATGCCATTCGGCGGCCAGCGACGGCGGCAGCTTCACGCGCTCGGCGATCTCGGCCGGCACATAGCCCATGTTGGCCAGCCGCAGCGACTGGTCATGGATGTACTTGTAGCCGTCGCGCTGCTTGCCCAGGTAAGTGACGATGTCCTGGCGGCCCCAGGTAGGCCAGTGGTGCTGGGCGAACAGGACCTCGGTGCGGCCGCCGAAGCGGTCGATGGTCTCGTCCAGCGCGCGCCACCACTGGTTGGCGTCGCGCACCTGGGCGCCGCGGATGGTGTACAGGTTGTGCAGGTTGTGGGTGGCGTCCTCGGCGGCGCACAGTGCCTTCCACTGCGGGAAGTACATCAGCATCTCGGCCGGGGCCTCGGTGCCCGGCGCCATCAGGAATTCGATCTGCACACCATCGATGGTGCGCGTCTCGCCGGTCTTGTGGATCAGGTCCGTCGGCGGGATCAGCGTCAGCGTGCCGTGCGCCACCCCCTTGCCCAGCCCCGCATCCACCTGCCCGGTTGCCGAGCGCGGCAGGTTGAAGCCATACATGTACTGCGCGCGCCGGCTCATGGCGTTGCCGGCGAAGACGTTCTCGCTGACGGCCTCTTCCATGAAACCTTCCGGGGCCAGCACCTTGACCCGCCCGGCCTTGACGTCGTCTTCGCTGACGACGCCCTTGACCCCACCGAAGTGGTCGCCATGGCTGTGCGTATAGATCACCGCGACCACGGGCTTCCTGGGCCGGTGCTTGAAGTACAGGTCGAGGCCGGCGCGCGAGGTCTCCATCGCTGTCAGCGGGTCGATCACGATCAGGCCGGTATCGCCCTCGATGATCGTCATGTTGGCGATATCGAAGCCACGGATCTGGTAGATCCGATCCGTCACCTGGAACAGCCCGTTGTGCATGTTCAGCTGCGCCTGGCGCCACAGGCTGGGGTTCACGGTGGCCGGCGCCCGGTCTTGCTTGAGGAAGCCATAGGGGGCCAGCGCCCAAACCACATTGCCCTTGGCATCGCGGATCTCGGTGTTATCCAGCGTGCCGATAAAGCCACGGCGCGCGGCCTCGAAGTCACGCCGGTCCTGGAACGGCAGCTGTTGCAGCACGGCCGCATTGGCACGGGCGGTGGCATCGGTGGCGGGATTGCCCGCGGTGGCCGGGGCAGGTGCGGCGCCGGCGGTGCCGGCAAGGCTGATGGCGGCTGCAGCCAGCGCGGCGGCGGCGGCGGCAATGGCAGTCGGGTACGACATCCTGGTCTCCTGGAAATCCTGGGCCGGATGTCCGTATCCGGCCTGCAACACTTCCGTAATTGTGCTGAACGTTCAGTACAATACTGGAGTTTGCTGGCAGACCCCGGCCGCTGTCAAATAGGCATCCGGCCCGAATACTCATAAATTGCTGCCGGCACCACCTGTCTTCCGCCCCCGCCCATGCCACCGACCCGCCCGGCCGCACAAAAGCCTCCAGCCTCCGTCACCAAGAACCGCCGCGGCCTGGAAACCCGGGAACGCGTCCTTGCCGTGACGCGCGGGCTGATCAGCGCACACGGCTACGCCGAGGTGACCCTCGACCAGATTTCCGCCGAGGCCGGCGTGGCCAAGAGCAGCCTGTTGTGGCATTTCGGCAGCAAGGAAATGCTGCTGGCGGAGGCCGCAACCAGCCTGTTCCGGGATATCGGCGAGGAGCTCGGCACGGAGCCGCACCGGGGCAAGACCGCGGCGCGGCGGCTGGAAAACGCCTTCGACCGGGTGGCCGACTATTTCACGGCCAATCCGGAAGCCAAGGGTGTCGTGCTGGCCTTGCTGTTCTCAGGCAGCGTGCCGCCCAGCGTGCGCGAGGAGATCCGCCGCAGCTGGGACGCGCATGTGCAGGACCTGGTCGATGCGCTGTCCGCCCCCGGGCGCCCACTGCCCGCGCCGATGGCGCGCCTGATGGTGGCGACCATCCACGGCTGCTACTGCCACTGGTATGCCAGCGACCGCAGCGAACCGATCGCCGGCTTCCTGGCACCGGCGCGCGAGCTTTTCAGCGACTGGCTGCGTGCCCGCGATGGCGCGGGTTAGTCACCCGCGGCTGGCCAGCACGCAGGCCGCCAGGTCCCACAGCGCGTAGCCCACGCTCTTGAACACCAGCGGGCTGCCGGCCCGCGCACGGATGGCATCGGCCTGCAGGATCGCGGTCTCGAACGGCTGCACGTCGGCCCAGTCGATGCCGGCCTGCAGCAGGTCGCCGGCTTCGTCCTCGATCCCGAACAGGGTATCGGCCAGCAGCCGCCCGCTATCCGCGGCCGCATGGCACAGCGCCGGCGGCAGTTCGCACATGTCGGGCCGGAACGCACCGACCGCGGCAATGAAGTGATCGTCGCGCCAGAGGCCGCTGTCCAGGTCCGGCAGCACCGGGCTGCGGCTGGACGTGACCGTGACCACCATCGATACACGAGGCAATACTGCAGCGACCGACTCGGCTACCTGCGCTTCCACGCCCAGCGTGCGCGCGTGCGCGGCCAGTGCCTCGGCCTTGTCGCGCGTGCGCGAATGCAGCCACACCTTGCGCACGCCCAGCCCGGCCACGAAGGCCTCCAGGTGCGTCAGCGCCTGCACGCCGGCGCCGACGATCAGCAACTCGCAATCCTTGCGCGCGGCAAAGCACTGCGCCGCCAGCAGCGACACGGCCGCAGTGCGCCGTCCCGTCACCGTGGGGCCGTCGAGCATGGCGATGCGCGCGCCGGTGTGCGCGTCGGCCACCACCACCTCGCCGAGGATATTGGGCAGCCCGCGCTGCGGGTTGCCGGGATGGACGGTGATGTTCTTGGTCATCACCAGGCCGCGGTTGCGCGCGGGCATCACTAGCAGCGTGCCTTCGCCGCCTTGCGCATCGCCCACCGGCAGCGCAATGCGCGGCGGCGCCATGGCGGTGCCGTCGCGCAGCTCGGCCAGCATGTCGGCGATGGCTTGCGCCAGTTCGGGATACGGCAGGCGCGCCGCGGTGCTGGCGGCATCGAGGGGGACGAGGGACATGCGCTGGCTCCGGCAAGACGTTGCGAAGCGCCATTATTGCGCACAGAGCGCCAGCGGCCTCAGCGTTTGGCCGCTGGCACCGGCGCGCGCACTGACGCGCCACGCACCTCGATGCCGATGCGGTCCACCACCTTGCCAGACGCATCGAGCAGCTCCACCTGGTGCCGCCCCGGCCACGGCAGCCATGCCACCTCGCCGCCGCGCCCCAGCGGCTTGCCGTCCATGCGCCAGCTGACCGTGCGCGCGGTCTGGCCGGCCACGCCCTCGGCATGGAACCAGACCCGCTGCGCCGCGGGCGGCATGTCGGGGTCCAGCGCAAACACGGTGCCGTCGGCGGGATTGGCGATCACGGGTGCGGTCGGGCGCGCGGCGGGTGCGCTCACGCTGACGCGCCGGATCGCCGTGCCGGCCAGAAAGACTTCATCGCGCGCCGGCTCCAGCCCGTCGTCGAAGCTCAGCGCCACGCGCTGCACGCCGTCGGGCATGGCGGGCGCGTGGCTGGCGCGCGTGCGGTGCAGCGCTTCCATGATGTCGTGCCAGACCGGCGCTGCGCCCGATACGCCCGAGACCTCGTGCATGCTGGCGCCGCTGGCATTGCCGACCCACACGCCCACGGTGTAGTGCTGCGACCAGCCGATGCACCAGTTGTCGCGCATGTCCTTGCTGGTGCCGGTCTTCACCGCGGTCCAGAAGCGCGTGGTGAGCGGGCTGTCCAGGCCGAAGGTGCGCGCGCGCGCATGGCGGTCCGACAGGATGTCGGCAATCACGTAGCTGGCGCCTGGTTGCATCACCACTGTCATCGATGCGGCTGGCGGCGCCCCTTCCCGCAGCCGTGGCGGCGCGTAGCGCCCGCCATTGGCCAGTGCCCGGTACGCATTGGTCAGCGCCAGCAGCGACACGTCGGCGCTGCCCAGCGCCAGGCTGAACCCGTAGTAGTCGCCGGCCTCGGTCAACGGCAGCCCCAACGCCACCAGCCGCTTGTGGAAGCGGTGCGGGGTCACCATCACCAGCGTGCGCACTGCGGGCACGTTCAGCGACGCGGCCAGCGCCGCGCGCAGGCTGACCCAGCCGGCATAGCGGTGGTCGTAGTTCTGCGGCACGTAGAGCCCGCCGCCGACCGGCAGGTTCACCGGCCGGTCGTCCAGCAGCGAAGCCGCGGTCAGCCGCTTCTCTTCCAGCGCCTGCTCGTACAGGAAGGGCTTGAGCGTCGAGCCCGCCTGCCGCAGCGCCGCCGCGTGGTCCACCTGCGCGGCGCCTGACAGCGTGCCCGACGAGCCCACATAGGCCAGCACGTCGCCGCTGGCATTGTCGATCACCACCACCGCGCCGTCCTCGACATTGCGCCCGGCCAGTTCGCGCAGGTGCCGGTCCAGGCTGGTGGCAGCCTCGCGCTGCAGGCGGGCATCGAGCGTGGACGCGATGCGCGCAGGCATGGGTACGCCCGCGGCCAGTTGCGAGCGCGCTTCGCCGACCAGGCGCCGTGCCAGGTGCGGTGCCAGCTGCGGCGACGCCGCCGATGGCGTGGCGGCCGCGGCGCGCTGTGCGACCGGCCCGGTGCGCAGCAGCGCCAGTTGCGCAAAGCCTTCCAGGCCTTCGCACTCGCGCGGCAGGCGCATCTCGCGCAGGATGCCGCAGGCGCGGCTTGCCACCTGGGCGGCCTTGGCATTGGGCGCGCGCACCAGCGCCACCGCCAGGGCCGATTCCCTCGCGTTGAGCCCTTCGGGGTACTTGCCGAACAGCACCTGCGACATCGCAGACAGGCCCACCAGCTCGCCGCGGAACGGCACCAGGTTCAGGTAGCCCTCCAGGATCTGGTCCTTGCTCCAGCTGCGCTCCAGCGCCGCCGCACCGGCGGCCTGCCCCAGCTTCTGCGTCAAGCTGCGGCCCTGCCCCGGCGCGCCCGGCCGGCGCAGGTCCTCATCGAGCAGGCCCGCCAGCTGCATGGTCAGCGTCGAGGCGCCGCGCGTGCGTGTGTTCCACAGGTTGGCCCAGGCCGCGGCCGCCACGCCCTGCCAGTCGACCCCGCTGTGGGCATAGAAGCGCCGGTCCTCCGACAGCACGATGGCAGTGCGCAGCGCGGGCGAGGTATCGGCCAGCGCGACCCAGTCGCCGCGGCGCGCGCGGAAGTCGTCGCGCACGCGGCCCACGGTATCGCCGTGGCGGTCCAGCACCACCACGTCGGCACTGCGCCAGTCGGTACGGACTTGCTCGAAGGACGGCAGCGCCATGGCCGGCGCGGACCAGATCAACGCCGTCGCCAGCACCATGCGAATACAGCGCTGCTTCATGCCTGCTCGCGTCCCGCCACGATGCCCGCCACCAGCAGCACCTGGGCCGCGGCGTAGGTCCACCAGATGCCAAGCTGGAAAGATTCGAACGGCACCAGGAAGCGCGCGATGCCGATCATCATGTCCGATGCGGCAAAGCACAGCGCCCCCAGCGCCGCCAGCGGCGTGGGCAGGCGCGCCACCAGCGCGCTGCAGGCCATCGCCGCAAGCACGCCCACGTATACCGCCACCGGCACCGTCAGCGGGCCCATATTGGGCCAGAAGCGGCCCAGCATGGTGCCCGCCACGCCCAGCATGGCGCCGCACGCAATCAGCCGGTGCGGACGCGTGTCGCCCGCCAGCGGCACCAGCACGCGCAGGTAGGCCAGGTGCGCGAGCAAAAAGGCGCCAAGCCCGCCCATGAACGAAAACGTCAGCGTCGGCAGCGCCAGCAGGAGGTCGCCCAGGGCCGAGAACAGCAGCGCAGTGACCAGCCAGCGGCGCTCAACCAGCGGCCGGTGGAACCACGCGGCGCGTGCCAGCAGCAGCGCCATCGCGGTCTTCCACGCGGGCTGCATGGCGATATGCCCGGTCAGCGGCGCGCCTTCAGGCAGCTCGATCGCCACCTGCACCAGCAGCGCGCCGTAGATGATGCCGGCCAGCGTGCCCGCGAGCCACCACTCGCGCACGCGTGCCGGCATCATCATTGCCAGCCAGCTCATGGGCGCGCCCCCACCGCCAGCCGCGCATTGGGCGCCACGCCGAACACGTCGGGCGCGTACAGCGCTTCCACGCGCGTGGGCGGCAGCGCGAAGTCGCCGGCGTTGTTCAGCCGCACCGTGTATTCGACCGATACCGTGCCCTTGGGCAGGTAGCCGAAGTACTCGCGGTAGGCCTGCGGCGTGCGCTCGGTGTAGGCCGGCCAGGCCGCGCCCTTGCGCCGCTCGCCGCGCGTGGCGATCGTGGAGTCACGGCCCAGGCCGCTGCCGAGGATGGTGGCGCCGGCAGGCACCGGATCGCTGACCACCACCCAGGTCATGTCGGCCTGCGCATCGATCTCCAGCTTGACGCGGTACACATCGCCGCGCGACCACTTGCCCTGCACCGCCTGCTCCTGCGGCGTCACGGTGCGCCTGATGCGGTAGCCCGCGGCCAGCGGCGCGGTCACCGGCACCGCCGCCAGCGCCTGCACCGTGGCCCACGGTTGGCCGGCGCCGGCGTGCTCCACCTGCAGCGTGCCGCCGTCGGCGCCGGTCGGCCACGGCAGGTCGACGCTGCCCTGGGCCACGCCGTCGGTGCGCTGCGCGCGCGCCCAGTCGAAACTGCGCGAGGCGTCGGCCGCATTGCTCACGCTCGCCCGCGTGGTGCCCGCCACCGGGGTCTTCTCGAACGCCTGCGAGAAGCGCGTCACCGCCAGCATGCCCCACGCGTTGGCAGTGGTGGTGCCCCAGGCACCATGCACCTGCCGGCCCAGCAGCCCGGTGGCCAGTTGCGGCGCATCTTCCTTCCAGCCCGGCAGTTCCGACGCCAGCGCCAGCAGGCGCGCGGCATTGGTGTCGCCGCCGGCCATCATCCACCACCAGTTGTCGTTGCGCTCGGTGGAGAACGCCAGGCGCGTGCCCTGCACCGTCAGGCGCGAGCGCAGCAGCTGCTGCGCCTCGGCCAGGCGTTGCTCGCGCTGCGGGATGTCCTGCATGCGCGTGAGCAGCAGGGTCCAGTCCAGCAGCGCCGAGGTCGGCCACTGCGCCGGCAGGATCTGGATCGAGCCCAGCATGCGCGCCTGCGCATGGCCGGCGCGCGACAGCGCCTCGAGCGCGGCCAGCTTGCGCGCGTCCAGGTACTGCGTGCCGGCCACCGGGGCCCAGCTGTCGCGGCGGATGCGGCCTTCGACGAAGTCGGTCAGCCCGCGCTCCATCTGCGTGCGCTGCGCGTCGGGGATGCGCAGCGCCAGCCCGGCGCGCGCGGCCTCGTCGGTGACCGCCAGCAGGTAGGCGGTCAGCACTTCGCTGCCGAAGTCGCCGTCGGCGTTCAGCGGGAAGTACGAGGCCAGCCCGTTGGCATCGAGGTAGGACGGCAGCTGCGTCATCAGCGCGTCCCACGCGGCGGTGTCGTTCAGGCCGATGGCCTTCGATGCGCGCTGCTCCAGGCAGGTGAACGGGTAGTTGCGGAACCACTCGCGCACGCCCGGCATGCCGCCCGCCAGCGACGACTGGAAGTTCACCTGCAGCCCGCCGCGCACCTTGCCCGCAGGATCCGCCAGCGCGCCCGGCGGTGCCTTGAGCGGCACCGACAGCGACGGCGACACCTGCGCCAGCGTGGCCTGCTGCACTGTCACCGGCACCGCCGGCACGATCTGCTGCGACACCTTGATGCGGTCGGCCGCGCCCCCCGTGCCCTGCTCGCTCGCCTGCACTTCCCACATCACGGTGCCGCTGCGTGAGTACGCCAGCAACGCTGGCGCGGTCACGTCCCAGCCGATCTCGCGCGCTTCGCCGGCAGGGATCTGCACGGTCTGCGCCGGCAGGCTGGCCTCATTGCCGAGCAGCGTGCCGCGCGCGCTGGCCTGCACCGTCATTGCGCGCCTGGTGGTATTGCGCAGCGTGAACATGGCTCGGTAGCGGTCGTCCTCGCGCACCAGCAGCGGCAGGCCGGAAATCACCTGCAGGTCCTGCGTGGCGGCGATGGTGGCGCTGCCCGTGCCGAAGCGGCCGAGGCCGAGGTCCGCCACCGCGACGATGCGGAAGCTGGTCAACGAATCGTTGAGCGGCACCTCGATGCTGGCGCGGCCCTCGGCGTCGAGCTGCACGCGCGGGTTCCATACCAGCAGCGTGTCGAACAGCTCGCGCGTGGGACTCTTGCCGCCGCCGCCGCCCGCCGGCACCGCCTTGCGCCCGTAGTGGCGGCGCCCGATGATCTCCATCTGCGCGGTCGACGTTTCCACGCCGTAGCCGCGCCGCTGCAGCATCGCATCGAGCAGATCCCAGCTGGTGTTGGGCATCAGTTCCAGCAAGGCCTGGTCCACCGCGGCCAGCGCCACTTCGCCGTTGGCGGCGGGCTTGCCGTCTGGCAGCTTCACCTGGATCGCCACGCGCGCCTTGCCGCGCACCGGATAGCTGGCCTTGTCCGGCGTCACGGTAACGTCGAGCCGGTGGCCCGCATTGCCGACGCGGATCTCGGCCAGCCCCAGCCGGAAGGCCGGCTTGGACAGGTCCACCAGCGCGGTCGGCGCGGCGTATTCGCGGCCCTCGCTGCGGAACGCGCGCCACCACTCGCCCGGCTGGCGCCAGCCCCAGGTGAAGAACGAATACCAGGGCACCTCATGCAGGCGCCCGCGCAAGGCCAGCACCGACACGTAGACGTTGGGCCCCCACTCCGGCTTCACCTGCACGCGCACGGTGGGATCGCTGCCATGCAGTTCCACCACCTGGGTCTGGTAGATGCCCTCGCGCTCCACCGCCACCAGCGCGGTGGCATGGCGGAACGGCATGCGCACCTGGAACACGGCGGTGTCGCCCGGCGCGTAGGACTTCTTCTCCGGCAGCAGGTCGATGCGGTCATGGTTCTCGCCGCCGAACCAGAGCTCGCCCTGGCGCGTGACCCAGACCGTCGAGGCCGCCTGCGCGGTGCGCCCGTCCTTGTCGCGCGCGCTCGCCACCAGTTCGATCTGGCCGGCCTGCTCCAGCGCCACGTCGCAGCGCGCACGGCCCTGCGCATCGGTGCGGGTCTCGCACACGGTGCCGAGGTCGCGCGTCTCGGAGCGGTTGTCATAGCGGTAGAAGCCGCCCACCACGCGCTTGCGCGCCGAGGTGGTGATGCGTGCCCGCGCGTTGATCTTGACCGGCGCATCCGCCACCGGCTTGCCGTTGACGTCCAGCACCACGCCGTGCACGGCCAGCTTCTGCTTGACCGAGACCCAGCCATCGGTGCGGATGCCGGCCACCACCGCCGCCGGCCACACCGGCACGGTCTGGCGCAGCGTCTGGATCTCGCCGTTGGGGTCGGCAAAGCCGGCTTCGAGCAGCAGGTCGCGCGGGGCTTCAATCTTGGGCAGCTTGCGCAGCGTGACGGTGCCGTTGCCGTTCTTGTCGAGCGTCACCGGCAGCTTGTCGGCAACCAGCTTCTGGCTGTCGGCACTGGCATCGCCCTGCTCGTCCTCATCCATCTCCTCGTCGCCGCTGGCGCTTTCGCGCTGCGCGCGCGGCGGGTTGAACGAGAACTCGTCATAGCCGGGGAAGCTGACGTACTTGTCGCGCAGCAGCGCGGACACACGCACGGGCAGCCCGGCCGCACCGCCGCCGGAGAGGTAGTGGATCTCCACGCCGACCGGCAGTTCGGCAGGCGCCACCACGGGCCCCGCCTTGCCTGCCACCTGTAGCGTGCCGGCCAGCACCGGCAAGCGGAATGCCTCGACCCGGAAACTGCCACTGGTGTAGCCGCGCGCACCGCCATTGTCCTGCGCGCCTTCACCCTTCTGCGTTTCCAGCTCGACGCTGTAGACCCCCAGCTTGGCCGCCGCCGGCACCTGGAAGGTGCTTTCCGCGCTGCGCCCGCCGGTCGCGGTCTGGCGCCATTGCAGCGGCAGCTCGTAGGTCTGGCCACTGCCTTCATGGCGGATCACCACGCGCGTGGGGAGCGGTCGGCTGGCCGGCGGCAGGGCAAAGCCCTGCGCGGTCTCGGCGCGGATCAGGTGCTTCATCGACACGGTCTCGCCGGCGCGCAGCAGCGTGCGGTCGAAGATGGTGTGGGCGCGCACCGTGGGTGCGGTGCCGGTGTCGGTCGGCACATTGAAGCGCCAGCTCTCGATGCCGCGGTTCCAGTCCGACATCACGAAGGCCATGTCGGCCTTGCCGCGTGCCTGCGGGTGGCCGACGCCGATGCGGGCCGAGACGAAATAGCCCGACAGCCCGTTCTGCTCGCAGGCGCCCTCGGGCGCGGCAGCCAGCCTGGCAAAGCGCACCACGCCGCTGGCATCGGTACGCCCTTCGCCCAGCAGGCGGCCGCTGCAGTCGCGCACCGTCACGGCGGCATCGGCAACCGGCTTGCCGTCGTCCAGTGCTGTGACCCAGGCCAGCCCGCTGCGGCTGCCATCGTCTTCATTGCCGGCGCTGCGGCCGAGCTTGAAATGCACGCCCAGGTTGGTGACCAGCGCCGCGGTGCGCACGTACATCGGCGCACGCTTGCCCAGCAGCGACTCGCCCAGCATCGGCGAGGCGATCTCCACCACATGGAAGCCCGGTTCCGGCAGCGGGATGCCCACCACCTCGAACGGCCGCGGCGCATCGCCCGAAGGCTTGGGCACGGCCAGCTTCTGCACGCCGGGGTCGCGCTCGAGCAGAGACACCGAGCGCGTCTCGATCGACACCGCATTGCGCGGGTTGTTGACGCGATACGGGGAGCGGCCCCCCAGCACGGCGTCGAGCTCGGCCCGGGTATAGCTGGCCTCATGCATGCGGCGCACCAGGCCAAACCATTGCATCACGGCCGTGTCGTCGTCCACGCGCAGCTTCATCACGGTGCCGGCCCTGGCCTGCACGCCGCGCACGGCGAGGTCAGCCTCGACGTTGCGCAGCGTCACCGGCAGCAGCGGCGGGTAGTCGGCCGGCGCCTTGCCGCGCGGCAGCTCGCCGAAGCGTTCCACCACGCCAAACGGCGCCGCGGCAAACTTGGCCAGCGGCGGCATCGATGCCGTGGCCACCTTGAGCGGGAACAGGTCGGCATTGGCCAGCGTGCGGCCGCTGTCGTCCTTCAGGTTGCGCGGCACTTCGATGGTGAACTGGGCCTTCTCCGCGAACGGCGCGGCAAAGGTCAGCGCGCTGACGCTGGCGTCCGGCGCCAGGTCGGGATCGAACTGCGGCGCGCGCGGGCCGGACGGCGTCTTCAGCACCACGCTCTCGGCCAGCTTGCGCGGCACCGGCGAGGAGAAGCTGACCGACATCGGCCGCAGCGGCGTGCACGGCGACTGCGCGTGTTCACGCTCGCAGCTGAAGCTGGCGGTGAAGGGTTCGCGCACGGTGTAGTCAAAGCGGCGCTCGTCGCGCGTGGCCACGCCGGAGGGCGTGGCAATGCCCGCGCCCAGCACCAGTTGCACCCGCGCCGCGGCCGGCAGCCGCTGCTGACAGGCAAGCAGGTGCACGGCATCGGGCGCCTGCTTGGCGATGCGTTCCCAGTGGATGGCGTCGAGCACGGCATCGCGCTCCTTGCCGGCGAGCAAGCGCACCGGGATGCGCTCGCCCAGCCCCTGCGCCTGGCACCAGGCGTGCTCGCGCACCGAGGCCGCGGTGGCGGCGCCATTGAAGCGCAGCGCAAAGACCTGGTCTTCCTCGATCTCGCCGCCCGCAGGCCGGCTGGACACGACCGTCGGGCCGCCGGTCTCGAAACGGTACTCCGGCTTGCCGGCATAGGCGGTGCCGGCCACGCTGCGCAGGCCGGTGCGCATGCGCACGGTGCAGCGCACGCCCGGCGGCAGGTCGCTGGCAAAGTCATAGACCCAGTTCTTCGCATCGATCCAGCGGGCCTGCCCGCCGGTGCCGGCACCGGTGCAGGAAACCGCCGCGGGCGCGGTGGCCTGGACGTCGCCCATCGGCACCATGGCCTCGTCAAAGCGGATCGCCACCTGCCGCACCTGCCCGACCGTGCCTTCAGGGGAGAAGCGCGTCACCTGCGCGGCCTGCGCGCCGCCCGCCGCCAGGATTCCAAGCGTGGCCACCAGGGCCAGGACTGCGCGCCGCGCATGCAATTGCATTGGCATCCTGCCAAGACCCCGATCGGCTCGGGCGACGATTCCCTTCATCCTGCCATCCTCCGTTCCCGCCACGTTTGCGGCACCCGGCGAGGGTGACACGCACGCCACAGGAGCGCAAGACCGGCACGCAAACCTGCAACGCGCCGCAGGAAAAGATTCAGCGCAGGTGCGACAGCGGCAGCGGGCCGTCGCACTTGATCGCGGTCAGCACGATGTTCGAACGCACGCTTTCCACGCCCGGCACCCGCATCAGCCGCTTCATGGTGAATTCGGCCAGCGTGGGCAGGTCGGGCACGACCACGCGGATCAGGTAGTCAGCCTCGCCGGCCACCGAATAGCACTCCTGCACCTCTTCCAGCAGCAGGATCTCTTCGCGGAAGCGTTCGATGATGGTGTCGGCATGGTGGGCCAGCTTGACGCTGATAAAGACCATCACCCCCAGGCCCAGCGCCTGCGATGACAGGTTGACGCGGTAGCCGGTGATGACGCCGTCGGCTTCCAGCCGCGCCAGCCGGCGCCCGACCTGGCTGGGCGACAGGTGCACGCGTTCGGCCAGCTGCTGGTGGGTGGTGCGGCCGTCGGCCTGCAGGACGGCCAGCAGCGCGAGGTCGAAGGGGTCCAGGGAGACGCCGGAG
Organism: Cupriavidus sp. FW305-27; assembly: GCF_058787995.1. Classification (NCBI taxonomy): domain Bacteria; kingdom Pseudomonadati; phylum Pseudomonadota; class Betaproteobacteria; order Burkholderiales; family Burkholderiaceae; genus Cupriavidus; species Cupriavidus sp. FW305-27. The sequence goes on along the minus strand of NZ_JBYTAG010000034.1, from coordinate 37,276 downwards.
GCAGTCATACACAAATCCCGCATTCTTCAGTTGAATAATGCACATTATATGCGTCACAACACCAATATAAGCGGATTTTGCGGCCTTTCTGCGCGCCTGGATGTCTAAACTACGCAGTAAATCCGCATTGATGCTGCCACCGATGCAGCAAGCACGCATTACAAGGAGACGCGCACCTATGTCCATCGCCACGGCCACCGAAGCCCCCGGCGCCTTCCAGGGCACCCTGACCGACAAGCTCAAGGAACAGTTCGACGCCGGCCTGCTGTCCGGCCAGGAACTGCGCCCGGACTTCACCATCGCCCAGCCGGTGCACCGCTACACCAGCACCGACCACGCCATCTGGCGCAAGCTGTACGAGCGCCAGGCCGCGATGCTGCAGGGCCGTGTCAGCGATGAATTCCTGCAGGGCCTGGCCACGCTGGGCATGGACAAGGACCGCGTCCCCGATTTCGACCAGCTCAATGAAACCCTGATGCGCGCCACCGGCTGGCAGGTCGTGGCCGTGCCCGGCCTGGTGCCGGACCAGGTGTTCTTCGAGCACCTGGCCAACCGCCGCTTCCCGGCCAGCTGGTGGATGCGCAAGCCCGAGCAGCTGGACTACCTGCAGGAGCCGGACTGCTTCCACGACGTGTTCGGCCATGTGCCGCTGCTGATCAACCCGGTCTTTGCCGACTATATGGAGGCCTACGGCAAGGGCGGCCTGAAGGCGAACGGGCTGGGGGCGCTGGACATGCTGTCGCGGCTGTACTGGTACACGGTTGAATTCGGTCTGATCCGCACCGCGCAGGGCCTGCGCATCTACGGAGCGGGCATCCTGTCGAGCCAGGGCGAGTCGATCTACAGCCTGGATTCGGCCAGCCCCAACCGGATCGGCTTCGATGTGCGCCGCATCATGCGCACGCGCTACCGCATCGACACCTTCCAGAAGACCTACTTCGTGATCGACAGCTTCGAACAGCTGTTCGACGCCACCCGGCCGGACTTTGCCCCGCTCTACGAAGAACTGCGCGCGCAGCCGACGCTGGGCGCGGGCGACGTGGCCCCGGGCGACCAGGTGCTCAATGTCGGCACCCGCGAAGGCTGGGCCGATACCGAAGACATCTGATCCGGCCCTCGCCGGCAAACCCGGGGCGCCCTGCCCCGCTTCCCGCTTTGTGAAACAATGCCGGCATGCCCGCCGCCACGGCGCGGGCGGGCCGGCTGTCCGCATTGATTTGCGGCCTTCGTTTTCGTTACGACCAGATCGAGCCCCCTATGACTCCGCTTTCCCCGCAAGCCCGTGCCACGCTGCTGGCAGACCTGCCCGGCTGGACCACCGTCCCGGACCGCGACGCGATCTTCAAGCGCTTCACCTTCCATGACTTCAATGCCGCCTTCGGCTTCATGACCCGCGTGGCGATCCAGGCCGAGAAGGCCGACCACCACCCGGAATGGTTCAACGTCTACAACCGGGTCGACATCACGCTGTCCACGCACGATGCCAACGGCCTGACCCAGCGCGATATCGACCTGGCCCACTTCATCGAGCGCGCCGCCGACGCGGTGACCGACTAAGCGCGGGCGCGGCGGCAGCGCCGGATCGGGCCGCTGTAGGCAATCCGTAAGGAAGCGGAGGCCCGCGCCTAGTACAATCTGCGGCAGGCCCGCACCTCCCGTGTGCGCCAAGAGGCCTTCCCTCCAGCCATGCCCAACTTCCTGCCCGAGCTGCCGCCATGCGTATCCTGCTGATCGAGGACGACCGCCAGATTGCCAGCGGCGTCGAAGCCGGCCTGTCCCGCGCTGGCCACCAGATGCGCGTCGTCCACGACGGCGTCTATGCCACCGAACACCTGCTGCGCGAGCAGCACGACCTGGTCATCCTCGACCTGGGCCTGCCCGGCATCGACGGCATGACCCTGCTGGCGCGCTACCGCGCCCGCAACCGCACCACCCCGGTCATCATCCTGACCGCGCGCGACGAGCTGGAAGACAAGCTCTCGGGCCTGAACGCCGGCGCCGACGACTACCTGATCAAACCGTTCGCCCTGCCCGAGCTGGAAGCGCGCGTGCGCGTGCTGCTGCGCCGCAGCCAGCAGGGCGAGGCCGCCCCCGAGCGCGACGTGCGCCTGGGGCGCCTGCGGCTGTCGGGCAACGACCGCCGCATGTTTATCGACGCCCGCCCGCTGGAGCTGTCGCCGCGCGAGTTCGCGGTGCTGGAACTGCTGCTGCAGCGCCAGGGCCGCGTGGTCAGCAAGGCGCAGCTGCAGGACCACCTGGCCACCTTTGCCCACCCCGCCGGCGAAGGCGGCGACACCGTGGGCGACACCGCGATCGAGGTCTATGTGCACCGCGTGCGCAAGAAGCTCGAGGACAGCGATGTCGAGATCGTCACCGTGCGCGGCTTCGGCTACCTGCTGCAGATCCGCGCCGGACAATGAAACCGCTCCGGCCGCCACGGTCATCCGACACGCGGCCCTGCCCTTCGGCCTAGCCGGCAATGTGGCCTCGCTCCCGCACCTCCTCCCGGGTTTCCTGGCGCACGGCCTCCCGCATCGCAACGCGGAACGTGCCCCCGGCCTCCGCCACCGCTGACGCCGCCGGCGACACCCCCGCGGCGACGCGCCAGGCGTCCCGCCCTGGCTCCAACATCAGCCTGCGCGCGCACCTGCTGCGCGCTCTGGCCACGCCGCTGTTTGCACTGGTGCTGACCAGCGGCTCGCTGTCGTACTGGCTGGCGGCGCACTACACCACGCAGGTGTTCGACCGCGCGCTGTATGGCGTGGCCAACAACATCGCCCAGCAGATCCGCATTGCCGGCCCGCGCCTGGAGCACGACATCCCGATGATCGCGCAGACGCTGGTCGAGGCCGAGGGCACCGACCGCATCTACTGGCGCATCCATGGCCCCGACGGGCTGATCGGCGGCATGGACACCTGGCTGGGCTACGGCACCGGCCAGACCACACTGCACGATGCGCGCCTGTTCTACGCCTGGTTCAGCGGGCGCCAGGTGCGCGCGGTGCGGCTGCCGGTGATGCTGCCCAGCGCCGCGGTGGACGAACTCGGCACCAGCGAGGCCGGCAAACCCGCGCGCGGGCCGATCGTGGTGGAGGTGGCGGAGCTGCTGGACCGGCGCGAGACCGCCGCCAACGAGATCCTGCTGTCGGTGTCGGTGCCGCTGATCCTGCTGCTGCTGGTCGGCAGCCTGATCCTGTCGCACGTGCTCAAGGAAGAGCTGGTGCCGCTGCAGATCCTGGCCGACAAGCTCAACCGGCAGACTGCCCGCTCACTCGCCGCGCTCGACGAGACCCAGGTGCCGGCCGAGGTGGCGCCGCTGATCCGCGGCCTCAATGCGCTGCTGGCGCGGCTGCGCGACGCACTCGACGCGCAACGCAAGTTCATTGCCGATGCCGCGCACCAGCTGCGCACCCCGCTGACCGCGGTCAAGCTGCATGCCGACCGGGCCCAGGAAGCCGATTCGCTGGAAGTTGCCCGGCATGCGCTGCGCGAGGTGCAGACCGCCGCCGACCGCGCGGTGCGGCTGTCCAACCAGCTGCTGTCGCTGGCGCGCGCCGAGCCGGGGCTGTCGCTGGAGCGTCTCGGGCCGGTGGAACACTTCGACCTGGCCGAGCTGGCCTTCGAGATCGGCGCCGAGTGGGTGCCGCAGGCGCTGGCGCAACGCATCGACCTGGGCTTCGAGATCCTGCCCGGCCCCACCTTCACCGGCAGCGCGCCCGCGGTGGTGCGCGGCAACCGGCTGCTGATGCGCGAGGCCCTGTCCAACCTGATCGACAACGCGGTGAAGTACGTGCCCGCGGGCGGGCGCATCACGGTGCGCGCCGGCGGCGAGGCCATGGGTCACCGCGGCATGGCGGTGGTGATGGTGGAAGACAACGGCCCCGGCATCCCGCCGCAGCGGCGCGAGGAAGTCTTCAAGCGCTTCTTCCGCGGCGACCGCGCCCCTGAGCCGGGCGGCGGGCGGGCGGCCCATAGCGGCGGCGCCGGGCTGGGGCTGGCCATCGTCCATGAGATCGTGACGCTGCACCAGGGCACCATCCGCATCGAGGACGTGCCGCCGGTTCCAGGTGCGGCCGGCGATACCCCGGCCGCGGACGGCGCGCCCGAACGGCGGCCGACCATGCGCTTCGTGATCCGGATCCCCTGCGAACCGCCAGGATCGGTGGCCTGAACCCGCCGCTGCGCTGGCGGCGGCGCGGGTTGGGACGCGCGCCTTACTTGGCCTTCTTCTTCTTTTCCTTCGGTGCCAGCATGGTGCCGCGGCATTGCGGGCTGCCGCAGCGGCACTCGAACTCCTTCTTCAGCTTGGCGGTATAGCGCGCGTCGATGACCAGGCCGTAGTCGTAGAACAACTCCTCGCCCTCGGCAATGTCGCGCAGCGCGTGGATGAAGACGCGGCCCTTTTTCTCGCGCGCTTCGCAGTTGGGTTCGCAGGCGTGGTTGATCCAGCGCGCGCGGTTACCGCCGTACTTGGCGTCGATGACGCTGCCGTCGTCCAGGCTGAAGTAGAAAGTGTGGTTGGGATCGCTGGGATCGTGCGGATGGCGCTCCAGCGCCTTCTTCCACGAAATGTGCTCGCCCTTGTACTCGATCACGCGTTCGCCTTCGGCGATCTGGCCGATCGCATAGACGCCCTTGCCGTGCACGCCTGACTGGCGCACCTCGATCCGGTCGCTCGCCGTCTTCTTCTTGCCCTCGTCCGCTGCCTTGCGCTTTGCCTTGTCCGCCATTTGCCTTTCCGTGCTCGTCGCCTGTTTGCCTGAGTGGCCCGCTGTGCCGGCCGTTCCGGCGCGATCGGGGATGATACCGGTGCAACCGTGACACGTATACGTAACACCCCTTTCCGGCGACCTCACCGTATACGCCCTGGTTGCGATTGACACGTATACGGCACCCCATTTCCGCCTCAGCCGCGACGCCCGTTTACGTCCCCGCGTGTGGATAACCCCGCCTCGAACTGTGGACAAGCACGCGGATTGGATGTGGGCTGCCTGGGGCTGGCATGGGGATGCCTCAGGCATAAGTCGGAGGGCTTGCGGCACTGGCCTCCTCCGGATGGTTGAGTCATCCACCTCGACCAACATTGGATACGACCACTTCTCGTTTACGTAAACCGTTGAACCGAAAGACGTTTACGTGGTTTTCCACAGCGGGGGCGGGTGTTTACTTACTACTACTATTTGTATACATGAAAGAAGAAGGTAAACCGAAAGAACGAACCAACGGCGTCAGCAAAAGAATGCCCCCAAGGCATCATCCAAATGGCCGGGACTGTAAACGTCGCGATAGCGCGAAGCTTTGTGGTTTTGGATTTGAAGATTCGGCGTATACCTCGGGCGTATACGCCCAACCACACCGACTTTCACGTATACGCCGCCCGCAGGATCTGGAGCCGGTTCGTAAACCGCCCCGGCAAGGTGCCATGCATGCGCCGAATAGCGGCTGGGTTCGCCGCCAGCCCAATGATCCGACAACATGCAACATAGTGCAGTCTGCGCCTCCGAGGCTGCCAGAGCGCCTGCAAGCGTTTCTGGCCGTCAGTAGCTCTCCAGCCCTGTCCAATGCGCCTGCGCGTGGGCAGAGGGCCTCTGAGGGCCTCTGGCGAGGGATGGGTGAGAGGCTAGGTACGCGGCCCGCCCGCTATCTCGCCTGCGCGACCTGGGGGCCCCTGCCTGTCAGCTTAGGACGCTTTCGTCACCTTCCGCGGCTTGCGATGGCTGTACCCAGCTGCGTCGATTTGCCGCGAAGCCCAGCCTGGCGCGGCCTCGCGGAAACTGCCAGGTAACAATCTGTTCCCGGTGCGCCTTGTCCGACACGGTATCATGTGGCCCGCGGTGTCTTTGCCGGAGCGGTGCCAGTCAGGCCGCCCGGCATGCGGACGCCTGTGTTTTATCAACTCGATACGGAGTGAAGCATGACGAAAACCGAACTGATCGACGCTATCGCAGCCGGGGTGGACGGTCTGACCAAGTCCAAGGCGGAACAGGCACTGAACGTGACCCTGTCGGCCATCATGGACGCCGTGGCCAAGGGCGAAACGCTGAGCCTCATCGGCTTTGGCACGTTCAGCAAGGGCGAGCGTGGCGAGCGCATGGCGCGCAACCCGCGTACCGGCGAAGAAATCAAGGTCGAAGCAGCCAAGACCGTGAAGTTCAAGGCTGGCCAGAAGTTCAAGGACGCTGTCAACCAGTGAGCCTGACGGGCTGCACTGCAGGGCCCGAATTGTCAGACCCCGCCATGCCGCCGCCCGGTGCCCGAGGGCGCTGGCGAGCGCCAGGCGGGGGACGTTATCCACAGCGGTAAGCTGATTTTCTGCAGTATCCGCCGCATCGCTGAATCCGTCGCCGGAGCGATCGCGCGCGAAGTCTTCCAACAGGCGTCCAGCCGTGGCCGTGACAGGCCGGACCGGGTGCCGTGCCACATGGGGCCTCCATGCTTGCCCGTCCGCCGCGCCGCAGATCTCCACAGCGTTATGCACAGCGCTTTCCACAGCCGGTTCCACAGCTTTCTCCACAGGCTGCAGGCACCATGCGCGCGGCCTGTGTTGCCGTGGCGCTGGCACTGCTGAGTGCCTGCACCACCGTCAGCGAGCCGGTGCGGCCGCAGGCGCGCGCGCTGCCCGACACCGAAAGGCCGGTGACGCGCCCGGGCGCCACGCCGCGCGAACGCATCGTCGAGATCGCCACGCAGGAATGGGCCCGCTGGGGCGGGCAGGTGGTGCGGCTGGGCCGGGACGACACCTCCTGCGTCACCTACAGCCCGGTGCCCGCACCGGAACTGCCTGCGCCACTGCCAGAGATCCCGGAGGCCCAGCCACCGTCCCCCGCGGAGGCCGGGGCACCCGCTGCCGCCACCACCGATACCGAATCCAAGACCAACGGCAATCCGCCACCGGCCGCCAGCTGCCTGTCCTTTCCGGACGGCACCGGCATGGAAGCCACGCCCCTGGGCTGCTCGCTGGCGCGCCGCTACTGGGGCATCGTCGGCGAAGCGCCCGGCTGCCGGCAGGTGACGCAGGGATCCTGGGCCTGGTCGGCGGTGTTTATCTCATGGGTGCTGCGCAAGGCGGGGCTGGACGAGCGCCAGTTCCTGACCGGGCAGTCGCACTCGATGTACGTGGTCGATGCCCGCGACGGCATCCTGCCCAGGCCAGCCTTCCATATCGAGCCCGTCCCCGCCATGCCCCGGCCCGGCGACATCATCTGCGCCGGGCGCGGACGCGACCGCTATCTGGAGGACATCGCCGAAATCGGCTTCGGCACCACCCCTATGCACTGCGACATCGTGGTCGGCGTGGATCCGGCCACGCGCGTGGTGCGTGCCATCGGCGGCAATGTCCAGCAGTCGGTGTCGATGGAGGAGATCGAGCTGGGCGATTCGGGCCGGCTCGACGGCGTCACCAATTCGCATATGCCGTGGCTGCTGGTGATGCGCAACGACCTGCAATAGCTTGGCTATTGATGCGATTTATCAATACACCATTATTTAAGGTGTGTTGATTATTCGCTCGAATAATCCTGCGCTCAGTCGAACAGTTCCAGCTGCGACGTATCCCGGTCGCTGGTCCCTACCCCCACCCCCAGCAGCCGCACTGGCAAGCCCCGGCGCGCATGGCCCTCGGCCAGCAGGCGCGCGTAGACGGTGCGGTCCGGCGCGTGGCCGCGGCATTCCACCGTGGTCTGGCGGAAGTCAGAGAAGCGCAGCTTCACGGTCAGCTTGTCGATGGTGTCGTGTGCCTGAGCCCGCTCAATGCGGGCTTCCAGCATGGCGATGAGCGGTTCCAGCTCGGCCATGCAGGCCTGCAGGTCGGGCAGGTCGTCGGCATAGGTCTCTTCCACGCTGATCGACTTGCGCTCGCGCTCGGGCGTGACCTCGCGCTCGTCGACCCCGCGGCACAGCTTGTAGAGCCGCGCCCCGAAGACGCCGAACTCGCGGTGCAGCCGGTCCGGCGACCACGGCCGCAGGTCGCCGCAGGTCCCGGCACCCAGGCGCCGCAGCTTGGCCGCGGTGACCTTGCCTACGCCGTGGATGCGTTCCACCGGCAGCGCGGCGACAAAGCCATCGACCGCCGCCGGCTTGACCACGAACAGCCCGTCGGGCTTGTTCCAGTCGCTGGCGATCTTGGCCACGAACTTGCTCGGCCCCACCCCGGCCGATACCGTCACGCCCACTTCATCGCGCACACGCTGGCGGATTTCCTCGGCGATGCGGGTGGCGCTGCCGGCGTGGCGGGTGCAAAGGCTCACGTCCAGGTAGGCTTCGTCCAGCGACAGCGGTTCGACCAGCGTGGTGTATTCGCGATAGATCGCGAAGATCCGGCGCGAGACCTCGCGGTACTTGTCCATCGCCGGGCGCACGATCAGCAGGTCCGGGCAACGCTTGAGCGCCTGCGCCGACGGCATCGCCGAACGCACGCCAAAGGCGCGCGCTTCATAGTTGCAGGTGGCAATCACCCCGCGCCGGTCGGGCGAGCCGCCCACGGCCATCGGGCGGCCGCGCAGCGAGAGGTCGTCGCGCATCTCGACCGAGGCGTAGAAACAGTCGCAGTCGCAATGGATGATCTTGCGCTGGACTGCGGGAGTGGCATCAGGCGGGGCAGACATGGTGGCCAGGCACCGTATCAGTTATGCGTGTGACAAATGAAATGAGTTGATTTTTAGTTGATTTCATTGGTCGACTGGATGATAGCGGGCTTCTGCCGCGTATTCATCCATAGCCCCTCGGCTGCATACAAGGCCAGCGATAGCCAGATCAGCGCGTAGCCGACCTGCTTCTGCGCCGGGAACGGCTCGTTCCACAGCCACACGCCCAGCAGCAGCTGCAGCGTCGGCCCGGTGTACTGCAGCAGGCCCAGCAACGACAGCGGAATGCGCCGCGCGCCGGCCGCAAAGAACAGCAGCGGCACCGCCGTGACCGGCCCGGCCAGCAGCAGCAGCCACTGCGTACCCGGCGCTGCGTGGGTGAAGCTGTCCTGGCCGGTCGCGAACAGCCAGGCCAGTGCCGCCGCGGCCATCGGGAACACCAGCAGCGTCTCCAGCGACAGCCCTTCCAGCGCACCCAGCGCGCCGGTCTTGCGCAGCAGGCCATAGCCGCCGAAACTGGCCGCCAGCCCCAGCGCGATCCACGGCAGCTGGCCTGCCGCCACCGTCAGCCAGGCCACCCCGGCCGCGGCTACCGCGATCGACAGCCATTGCACCAGGCGCAGCCGCTCATGCAGGAACACCACGCCCAGCAGCACGCTGAACAGCGGGTTGATGAAGTAGCCCAGGCTGGCATCGACCACGCGGTTGGCCGACACCGCCCAGATGTAGAGGAACCAGTTGGCGCACAGCAGCGCCGCGCTGGCGCCGAACGACAGCAGCAGGCGCCGGTCCCTGAGCACCCGGCCGAGCCACGCCCACTGGTGCCGCCAGGTCAGGATCAGGCCGAGGAATACCAGCGACCACACCATCCGATGCAGCAGGATCTCCAGCGGCGCAATGCCGGGCAGCGATTTGATATAGAGCGGGAGCAGCCCCCAGATGATGTAGGCCAGGAGGGCGTAGAGAATGCCGAGTTGCATAGGGATTTCCGGTAGATGCCGGCGATTCTACCGGCGCCGCGCGATCCCCGCCCGGCGGGCGCCCGCCTGCCGTGGCCAACAAAAAACCCCATGCTCCCGAGGGAACATGGGGTTTGCGGCAAGCCCCGTGCGGCCCGGGGCAGTGTGCCGCTTACAGCTTGCGCGCGAAGCTGAACTGCGCGAAGCCCTGCTCGGCCACGTTGAACCAGGCGGCCTGGTTGTTGCGGAACACGCGCCAGTCGTCGTAGATCTTCTTGAACGACGGGTTCTTGGCGGTTTCGTCGGCGTAGGATTCCTGGGTCGCCTTGAAGCAGGCCTCCATGATCTCCTTGGAGAACGGGCGCAGCTTGACGCCGTTTTCCAGCAGGCGGGCCAGCGCCTGCGGGTTGACCGTGTCGTACTTGGCCATCATGTTGGTGTGCGCCTCGATGGTGGCGGTTTCCAGCGCGCGCTTGTACAGCGCCGGCAGCTTCTCGTACTCGGTGGCCGAGGCGTAGAACGACAGCTGCGCGCTGCCTTCCCACCAGCCCGGGTAGTAGTAGTACGGCGCCACCTTGTAGAAGCCCAGCTTCTCGTCATCGTACGGGCCCACCCACTCGGCTGCATCGATGGTGCCCTTTTCCAGCGCAGGGTAGATGTCGCCGCCGGCGATCTGCTGCGGCACCACGCCCAGGCGCGACAGCACCACGCCGGCAAAGCCGGCGATGCGGTACTTCAGGCCCTGCAGGTCGGCCACGGTCTTGATTTCCTTGCGGAACCAGCCGCCCATCTGTGCATTGGTGTTGCCGCCCAGGAAATTGACGACGTTGTATTCCTTGAAGAACTCGCGCATCAGCTTCATGCCGTTGCCCTGCATCATCCAGGCGTTCTGCTGGCGTGCGGTCAGGCCGAACGGCACCGTGGTGTCGAAGCACAGCGTCGGGTTCTTGCCGAAGTAGTAGTAGCCGGCGGTGTGGCCTATCTGCACGGTGTTATTCTGCACCGCGTCCAGCACCTGCAGGCCCGGCACGATTTCACCGGCGGCAAAGACCTTGATGTTGAACTTGCCGTCGGTCAGTTCCTTGACGCGGGCCGACAGCAGTTCGGAACCGCCGAAGATGGTGTCGAGCGACTTGGGGAAGCTCGAGGCCAGGCGCCATTCCACGGCCGGGTTGCTGCCGACCACGGCCGGCGCTGCCGGCCCGCTGGCGGCGGCAGGTGCAGCCTTCTCTTCACCCTTGCCGCACGCGGCCAGTGCCCCGGTGGCGGCCACGGCCGACGCTTTCAACAGAAAGGAACGACGTTCCATCTCCACTTCTCCTCTTATAGATATTGATTCGGATGCAGGCTCGCGGCTTGCATGATGCCGCGCGCCGGACCGTGACGCACCAGCCGCCGGGGTACAGCGGCTTGCGCAACGCTGTGCCTGTTGCGAACGGGCACGGCGGCGTGCCCAGCATGCCTGGCGCCGGACGCGGGCCACGGCAAAGGGCTGTCTTACCCGAAAGACAAGCCAGCCGATTATAGCGGTGGCTCTTTCGCCACGGGGTATCGCGCAAGTGCGGGTTTTCGCTAGTCAATCGCGCCATATCCGGGGGTTTTTCGCATTGTGAGACGGCGCACAGTGTGATGGATTTTGTAACCCGGCTTGCGGTCAAATGGGTCGGCTGATAAAAAACAGTCCCGCCTCCGGAGCCCTTGCCTGCTCCGGCCATCGATGTTGCTTGACTGAATTGCTGTCCGAATTGCCGCCAGTCTCTCGTCGGATTCCCGCCATCCCGCTTTGTCCCGGCCCTGCCGGACGCGGTGGCCTGCCCCTGCGCCGCCTCGGTTTTGCCGTGCTGGCCGCGTGGGGCCTGGTCGCGTGCGCGCAGACCGGGGATGCGACGACCAGCGCGACCACCCCGCCGCCCCGCATCGAACCGCGTCCGGCGGTGCCGCCGGTGGTGACCGCTGGTTCGGCGCAAGCCGCCGAGCCTGCCACGCCGGCCACGGCAAGCACGGAGGATCCACTGGCGGCGCTGATCGCCGGCGAAGCGGCACCCGCGGCCAGCGTGACCGTGCCAGCGGCACCGGCGCCAGGTACCACGGGCGAGCCGGCTGCCCAGCCCGGCGTGCAGCCTGACGGCAGCGCGCCGGCAACCCTGGCCGGCACCAGCTCCGCTGTCGACCCGAGCTTCGTCGGACCGCCTGAACCGCCACCCCAGCCGCCGCCGCCACTGGTGCTTTTCCCGCCCCGGCTCGGCCAGTTCCAGGCCGAGGCGCCCGCCGAGCCGGCGGACAGCACCACCGGTGGCATACCGCCGGACGCCCCGCCGGTACTGCACTCGCAGCTGCCCGCCGACGACCCCGCCGGGGATTCCGTGTGGCGCCTCGGCTACAGCGGCCGCGCCGCGGCCGAGGAACGCCCGGCCACCATGCGCGCCTGCCCCGGCGGTGCGCTTTCCACCGGCATCGGCAACGGCCTGGCCTGCCGCAGCGCCGGCGAGGTCAAGATCCGCGAATCGGTGCTGGACCTGGATGGCGGCGCGCAGGTGATGCTGATCGCGCAGGCGCGCGGCACCGACGCCACCACGGTCAATGGCCGCCCCGCGGCGATCGATCCCTACGCCCTGGTGCCGCAGTTCTATACCGCCGTCAGCGGCCTGGCGGTGCTGGACGGCGCCACCATGTGGGCCGGCCGGCGCGACAATGCGCCGTTCCTGCTGTCGTCCGGCCTGCTGCCGCCCAATTCCACGGCGATGCGCTTCGGCATCGACAACGCCAAGGTGATCGGCGATATCGGCCTGAGCTACCAGTACACCGCGCGCGCCGACCAGAACGGCCAGAACCTGCCCAGCTACCACTCGCTGCGCACCGCGCCCATCAACACCAACGAACAGGGTTCGATCCAGCTCGGCTTCACGCGGGTGGAGGCGCAGCCGCTGGTGCAGGACCCCGGCGGTGCATGGTGGGCGTCTGCGTTGCATGAGCAGAAAGGCGTGCTGTACGGCACCAACCGGTTCGGGGTGCAGTTCGGATCGGGATCGCGCAACGCCATGACCGGCTACACCGGCATGGGACCGGCACTGTCGCGCACGCGCGTGGCGGAATCGATGGAATGGAGGGGCCGTTCAGGGCTGAGCGGCGCGGTGGAGCAAAGCCTGCAGTTCGACCGGTCGCCGGTCGGCACGCTGCAGTGGACCACCACGCGCTTGCGTCCTGCTTACGTGGCCAGCAACCAGTTCCGCCTGAACTTCGAGGTCTCGCACGACCAGATCTCGTCCGGCTTCGGCGTCAGCGGCCAGCGCACCGCGCTGACCGTGGCGCCCACGCTGACGCTGGGCAAGTCGGCCGGCAATGCCAACCTGCGCGCCTTCTACACCTATAGCCGTGCCAGCGACGTCGACGGCATCGGCTACACCGCGCCGGCCGACGCGTGGGCCTCGCAGGCGAGCGGCTCGATCTTCGGCGTGCAGCTCAATCGGCGCTGGTAGGGGCGCTGGCGGGCGCAGCGCGCCAGTCGGCCTGCGCCGTGGCGGCCGCAGCGGGTTTGCGGCACAGCCAGTGGAACAGCAGCGTGGCAGCCAGCCCGCCGCCGATCTGGGCCAGCACGAAGCCCGGCACGTCTTGCGGCCGGATCCCGGTGAAGGTATCGGTCAGCGCGCAGGCGATGGTCAGCGCCGGGTTGGCAAACGAGGTCGACGACGTGAACCAGTAGCCCGCGGTGATATAGCCTGCCACCACGAACGGCACCAGCTGCGGCCGGCTGCGCAGCGTGCCGATGCCCACGCCGACCAGGCCGAAGGTGGCCACGCACTCGCTCCACCACATCGCCGCGCCGGTGCGGCTCTGGGCCGACCAGGCCAGCGCCGGCTCGCCGAACATCGCATGGGCGGCCAGCACGCCGCAGACTCCGCCCGCCACCTGCACCAGCACATAGCGCAGCGCATCGCGCGGCGGCAGCGTGCCCTGCAGCAGCGCCGACAGGCTCACCACCGGATTGAAATGGCCGCCCGACACCGGGCCCAGCGACACCAGCAGCGCCACCAGCCCAGCCCCGGTGGCCAGCGAATTGGCCAGCAGCGCCAGCGCGGTGTCGCCTGCGGCGAGGCGCTCGGCACGGATGCCGGAGCCCACCACGATCGCCACCAGCAGGGCCGTGCCCAGGCCTTCGGCCACCAGGCGGCGTACGAGCGTACTCATCGCTGCGCTCCGTTGACGGCGCGCGGCAGCGATAAAGCGGAGCAACGAACGGGATACGAGAGCGACCGCGAGATCGCGGCAAAGGCAGTAAGGAAAACGTGCAGCGGCAAGATGGACAACGTCGCCTGAGACGACGCCTCGAACGGTGGCGGTTCAGTAGCAAGCCCGCGCACATGCGGTGAGCGCGGACGCGACAGTGTTCCGTTCGTGCACGGAGCGCGTCAATGCGTGGCCGCTTTGTTGTGTGCAGACGCGCGGTATCGAATCGCGGCGCTGGCCGCGGGCCGTTACCGGTTGCTGGCCGCCAGCCGCAGGCCGAAGCCGACCAGCGCGATCCCGGCCAGTCGCGTTGCCAGCGTGCGCGCGAACGGCAGCGCCCGCAGCCGGCTGGCCACCGCGTTGCCCGCCAGCACCAGCGCCGCCTGGTAGGCAAGGCTGAGCACCGTGACGTGGGCCATCATCGCCGCCAGCGTGGCCGGCGACGCATCCGGGCGCAGGAACAGCGGGAAGAACGCGACAAAGAACAGCACTACCTTGGGGTTGGTCAGGCTCACCGTGAAGCCCTGGCGCAGGTATACGCGCGTGGACTTGCGCGGCTCGGGCACGCCGGCGTCCGCGGCAAAGCGTGTACGCAGCAGCTGCACCCCCATCCAGCACAGGTACGCGGCACCGAACCATTGCAAGCCGTGGAACAGCAGCGGATTGGCCTGCATCACCGCCGCCAGCCCCGCCACCGCGGCGAGCATGTACACAAGGTCGCCCAGCAGCGTGCCGCAGACCGCGCCCATGCCGGCCGCCATGCCATTGCGCGCGGTGGCGTTGAGAATGGCGATCGTGCCCGGGCCGGGGATCAGCTGGAACACCAGGATGGCGAGCACGAAGCTGGTGTAGTTCTGGATGTCGAACATGGTGGCCTGGCAGTGTCGGATGCGAGTGCGGGATGCATCGCTGCCGCCATGTTAGTGCAGCCTGGCCCATCGCGGCAAAGCGCATGGCTTGACGGCTGCAGCGCGCCTCAGCGCAGCAGGAACGCGATGTCCTCGACGCGGATCTGTGCCACCGGAATGCCCTTGCGGCGCTGGAACAGGATGTGCTGCTGCACGCGGCTGCGCTGCTCGGCAAAGACCCCGGGATCGATCGGCGTGCCCAGGCGCATGTAGTGCTGCACCAGCAGCTTGTAGGCGCGGTGGCGCACCTGCATGGCCTCGGTCTCCGCACGCAGCCGCCGGATCTCTGCCGGGCTGCGGTCGATCGCCTGGTGCAGCTCCTCGACCGTGCGCGCATGCAGCTCGCGGTAGACGTCGCGCTCGGCCTCCATCTGGTGCAGCTCGTCGCGCAGCGCGCGGATCTTGTGCTGCAGCTTCAGCGTCTGCGAGACCGCCTGCTGCACCCGCCCCGCCGCCCCCAGCGCGTGGCTGGCCGCGGCCATGGTGCTCTTCCACAATCCGCGCTCTTCGCCCGCAGTCTGCGGCGGCCAGCGGTTGTCTGTCCCGATCAACGTATCCATCAGACCCCCCGGTAAGAAAGTAAGCCCTGGACCGGCTGTCCGCGTTATGGGTGCGGCTTGGCCGGCTCGGTCCGCGCCGCCGGGCGGCAGCGCGTCAGGCCATCGTAGAGATACATATATCGGCTGCCAAGTAGAAGATATTTACTTCTGGGTTGGCTGTTGCGCGTTGGTCAAGCACGCCGGCAGCGGGGCTGCAGCATGACCAGGGCCATCTTATCCCCTACCAGTCTCGGCAGGATTTCCTGCGCCGGCCGCATGCGGGCCAGTTCCCGGGCGGTGAGCGGGGGGTTGTCCGCGTCCGCGCGCGCGGCAAGCGTCAGCGCCTTGTCCTCGGCATCAGATGGGATATGGATTTTGCGTTTCGTCGACATGGTTCAGTACCTCGCGGCGGGTTACCAACGCCGGTTCACAGGGCCCAGCGCTGCCTGTACACAAATCTGCCTATGCGATGCCACAAAGCAAAAAGCCCGGCTCTTGCGGGAGCCGGGCTTTTCTTGTTCTGGTGGCCTGGGACGGAATCGAACCGCCGACACAAGGATTTTCAATCCTCTGCTCTACCGACTGAGCTACCGGGCCAAAGAAGCGAAACTATAACTGGACTTTTTTGGTCAGTCAAGCGTCATGTGCGTCACAGCCTCATTGCTCGGCCGGCTCGGGCTTGTTGCGGCCCAGTTCGACGCCGAGCTGCTTGAGCTTGCGGTACAGGTGGGTGCGCTCCAGCCCGGTCTTCTCGGCCACGCGGGTCATGCTGCCGTGTTCGCGCAGCAGGTGGTATTCGAAGTAGGCGCGCTCGAACAGGTCGCGCGCTTCGCGCAGCGGCATGTCGAAGGAGAACTGCATCTCGGCCTCGGGCACGCGCGCGGGGCTGCCGTTGGGGGCGGCCTCGGCAGTGGTCTCGGGCACGATGTCTGACGAACCGGGTTCGGCAGACGGGACCGTGGCGGGGGCGGCGGTGGTGGCCGAGCTGCTGCGCGGGCGTTCGATGCCGCGGGCCAGGCCCTGCTCGACCGCGGACAGCAGCTTCTGCAGTGCGATCGGCTTCTCAAGGAAATTGAGCGCGCCGATCTTGGTCGCCTCGACCGCCGTGTCGATGGTGGCGTGGCCCGACATCATGATGACGGGCATCGTCAGCTGTCCCTGCGCGGACCATTCCTTGAGCAGGGTCACGCCATCGGTATCGGGCATCCAGATATCGAGCAGCACGAGGTCGGGCGTACCCGCCGCGCGGTATTCGCGCGCTTGCAGCGCGTTCTCCGCGAGTTCAACCACGTGGCCTTCGTCGCTGAGGATCTCCGAGAGCAGCTCCCGGATTCCCATTTCGTCATCGACTACGAGGATCGTTGCCATACTTCCCCTCTTAACCCCACCGCAGCGTTCCGGGACCGGACGCCATTGTTGACTATGTCAGTTTAACGAACAGGATCGAGATCTGTGCACCGACGATCTCCGCACCTTCCATGCGATTGCGCATCTCGATTCGCGCGCCGTGTTCGTCAATGATCTTCTTTACCATCGCGAGCCCCAGGCCCGTGCCCTTGGCTTTCGTGGTCACGTAGGGCTCGAACGCACGGCTCAGGATTCGTGGCGCAAAACCGGGACCATTGTCCGCAATGGTGAGCTTGACGGCCTGCCGGTTTTCGCCGGCAGAATCTTTGTATTCTACAGTCTCGGTGTTCAGAGTGATATGGGGCGCCGCCCTACCGGCCGCGACGTTCTCGGTGGCGGCATCCTGTGCGTTCTGCAGCAGGTTGTGGATGACCTGGCGCAACTGCGTCGGATCGCCCTTGATCTCGGGCAGCGCGGTGCCCAGCGTCGGATGAATCACCGGATGCTCGTGCACCGCGGGATCATCGATGCCATACAGGTGCAGCACTTCCGCCACCAGGCTGTTGAGCTGCAGCGACTGCAGCACCGCGGGCGGTGTGCGCGCGTAGTCGCGGAAGTCATCGACCATGCGCTTCATCGCGGCCACCTGGTTGACGATGGTGGCCGCGCCACGCTTGAGCACATCGGCGTCGGTGCCTTCGAGCTTGGGCGAGAGCTTCATCTGCAGGCGCTCGGCCGAGAGCTGGATCGGCGTCAGCGGGTTCTTGATCTCGTGCGCAAGGCGCCGTGCCACCTCGCCCCAGGCCACCGAGCGTTGAGCGGAAATCACATCGGAGATATCGTCGAAGACGATCACGTAGCCGGGCTCATCGCGCTCGCCGCCGGGCAGGCGTGCGCCGCGCACCAGCAGCGTAAGCGGCTGTTCCTCGCCCTGCGGCAGCTCGATCTGCTTCTGCCAGTGCTCGGCGCCGCCCAGCACCTCGCTGGTGTTCTGGTCCGAGAAGGCCTGGCGCACGATCTCGCCGAACGGCCCCATGCCAGGGATCTGCTCAACCGGCAGGCCCAGCACCGCGCCGAACGGCTGGCGGAAGATGCGCTCCGCGCCCGGATTGGCGGTAATCAGCACAAAGCGGCGGTCGAACACCAGCACGCCGGCGGTCAGGTTCTGCAGCACGCTTTCCAGGTAGGCCTTCGATTGCTCGAGCGCGGTGCGGTTCTCTTCCACCGCCAGCCGCGCCTCGGCCAGCTGTCGCGTCATCTGGTTGAACTGCTGCGTGAGCATGCCGAGCTCGTCGCGGCTTTTCAGTTCGCGCTTGGGCGAGAGGTCGCCCTCGGCCACTTCCTTGGTCCCCTGCAGCAGCATCAGCAGCGGCCGCGCCAATTGCCCGCCCAGCAGCAGCGCCAGCATCACCGCGATGAACACGGCCAGGAACAGCGTCAGCGTCAGCGTGCCGATATACATCTTGCGCAGGCCGGTGCGGCCCAGCGCTTTCTCCTGGTATTCCTGGTACGCGCGCTGGACCTCGTCGGCATTGCGCGCGAGCACCGCCGGCACGGGGTGCAGCACCTGCAGGTAGCGTTCCTCGCGCACGGTCTCGCCGACCAGGCCGAAGCCGCTCGACGGCGATTCCTCCGGGCGGCGCTCCACGGACAGGCCGGAGCCGGCCCAGCGCGGCGGCTTGGCCAGCGCGCGCGGGGCGCTGCCGCCTGCGGCGTCATCCTGTGCCGCGGTTGGACTGGCGCCCAGCGGAATGATCACGCGCAGCCGGTACAGGTGGCTGCTGTCGACGCGTTCGGGGCTCGGGCTGCCGTCGCCCGACGGGTCGGTGCCGCCCTCCACCGCCGCGTAGCCGCCGGCCAGCCGCGCCTGTTCGGCCAGCACGCCCGAAGGCAGGTCCGGCACCAGCGACGCGTAGTTGCTGGACGCCGTGGCCAGCACGCGGCCGCTGCCGGTGAAGATGGCGGCTTCCTGGACGCCATACTGCTCGCGCAGCCGGTTCAGCTGCAGCGAAGTGGCCACGCCGGAGGCGCCGGCGAGCTGCTCGGCCATCAGGCGTGCCTTGACCTGCAGGTCGGCGAGCGAGCTGTCGATGGTGGAGCGGCCCAGGTTCAGGCCCGCCTCGAGCGCGGTTTCCACGCGCACGTCGAACCAGGACTCGATGCTGCGCGAGACGAACTGCAGCGATACCAGGTAGATCAGCACGCCGGGCAGCACGCCCACCACGCCGAAGAACACGGCGAGCTTGGTCATCAGCCGCGTGCCGAACTTGCCGCGGCGATAGCGCAGCCACAGCGTCAGCGCCAGCGCACCCACGATCAGTACCAGCAGGGCGCCGATCACCAGGTTCACCTTGAACAGCAGCGTGAAATAGCGATCGAAGAATTCGGTGTTGGCCGATGCGCCGGCCAGCAGGCCCACCAGCACCAGTGCCAGGAAGACGATGATCCCGGCCACGACGCGGTACAGCACGCGCCGGAACCGGCTGTCCCACAGCGAGTTGTTCATGGCTGGCTCGAGGCGGGCTGCAGCAGCAGTGCGGGCGACAGTCCGTAGGACACCGTCTGCATGGTCAGGCCGCGTGCGTCAATGGCAGCAGCAGGCGCCGACGCAGGCGCGGGTACGGCGGGCGAGGCCGGCAGCGCCGGCGACACGGGGCCTGGGGCCGGCGCGGGCGGCGGCGCTGCGGGCGGCGGCGGCGGCGGCGGCGGCGGCGCTGCGTTCAGGTCCGTCGGCACCGTATAGGCGAAGCGCCGCCAGTCGGAGGCCAGGTTCCATTCACGCGTGTTGACGGCGTTGATCTGGAACGGCTTGGGCAGTTGCGACAGGTCCAGCCGCATGCGCACTTCCGCGTGGTAGGTCTCGCCCGGCTTGACCACATTGCGCTCGAACACGCGCCAGCCGCGCACGCGCTGGATGAACTGCAGCGCGCCCTTCAGGCGCGTGAACGGCAGCTGCAGGCCGCCGGTGGAGACACGGTACTGGCGCGTCAGCGGCTGGTACGACAGGCGCACGCTGCGGGTGGTGTTGACCGGCTTGTCGTCGAACCAGTACCAGCGCGAGCGCGAGAGCTGGAAGTCGACCGCGAAATAGAGGGAGATGCCCTTGTGCAATGCGTCTTCCAGCGCGGGCGGCAGGTCGAAGTCGAAGCTGGCGGCAAGCTCGAAGCCGCCGTCCTGGAATTCGATGCGCGCCTCGGTGGCCTCGATGACCTGCGCGCGCGCGACGGGCGGCAGCCACAGTAGCGAGGCGAGCGCCAGCACCAGTGCCAGCCACCACCGCGCCAGCAGGCCACGCCTGCCCGCGCCGCCGGGGCGCAGATGCAGGCACGCCCGGTCCGCGGCAGTGTCCACGTTCGTGTCCACCATGACGCGGAAGTCTGACAGGCGCGGCGTGCTCAGCATCGGATCAGATCAGGCGCGTTTCTGGAAGCGGGCGTAGAAGAAGCCATCGTGATCCGACGGCAGGCTGGTGCCGGCAGTGGCGTCCTTTTCGCCATTGGCGCCGGCGGCTTGCGTGGCATGGGTGCCGGGCAGCAGCTGCCCCGGCGCCTGCAATCGTATCGCATCTGCCAGCTGCGCACCAAACCAGCGCGCCTGCTCCTCGCCTTCCGTTGGGAAAATTGAACAGGTGACATAGACCAGGATGCCGCCCGGTTTGAGCAGCGGCCACAGTTGCGAAACGATGCGGCGCTGCTCGGTGACGAGCTTGGCAATATCGGTCTCGCGGCGCAGCCAGCGGATATCGGGATGGCGCCGCACGATGCCCGAAGCCGAGCACGGCACGTCGGCCAGGATGCGGTCAAAGGGCTGGCCGTCCCACCAGTCGGCGGGCCGGCTGGCATCGCCGACCACGATCCGCGCTTGCTTGCCCAGGCGCGCCAGGTTCTCGGCGATGCGGGTGGTGCGCTGCGGGTCGCTTTCCACCGCGGTGACTTCAATATCGGCCAGTTCCAGCAGGTGCCCGGTCTTGCCGCCGGGCGCCGCGCAGGCATCCAGCACGCGCATGCCGTCGGCCACCTCGAGCAGCGGCGCGGCCAGCTGCGCGCCGGCATCCTGCACCGAGACCACGCCTTCGGCAAAGCCCGGCAACTGCGTCACCGGCACCGCGCGCACCAGGCGCACGGCCTGCGGGCCAACCACGTGGCCGGCCAGGCCGGCGTTGGCAAGATCGGTCTGGTACTGCTGCACGGACACGCGCGCGGTGTTGACGCGCACCGTCATCGGCGGGCGCACGTTGGCGCTGGCGGCCAGGGCCATCCACTGGTCCGGGTAGGCCTCGCGCAGCATGCGCAGCCACCACGGCGGCAGGTTCCAGCGCGCCTGCTCGTCGCGGTTGACCTCGGCCAGCAGCGCCTTGCGTTCGCGCAGGAAACGGCGCAGCACCGCGTTGACCAGGCCGCGCGCATGCGCAGTCTTGGGTTCGGAGGCGGCGGCGCTGACTGCCTGGTCGACCACGGTGAAGGTGCTGTAGCCCGGGCGGCCGGCGTCCGCGCCGTCCTGCTTGTCGCGCGGGCCCGGTGCGTGTTCCAGCAGCAGCGCCAGCGCCACCGCCAGCAGCGAATCGACCTGCGCGCCCGGCGGGCGCGTGACCAGCTTTGTCACCAGTGCGCGTGCCGTACCGAACTGGCGCATGGTGCGATAGGCGATGTCCTGCAGCGCGCCGCGCGTGGTGGCATCCTGCACGCGGTCCAGCCGCAGCTGCGCGGCGGCGTCCTCGATCGCCTGGGGCAGGGCTGCGCCTTCGCTGACGGCGCGCACCGCGGCGGCGGCGCCAAGCATCTGGAAGGCAAGCGAATCGGGAGGCAGGCGCATATCGGTCAGGCGGCGGATCAGGCGTTGGAATCGGGAAGCAGGCCGGCGCGGGCACAAAAAAAGCCCGCCGGTCCATGCGGAACAGCGGGCAGTTTACCCTGTGCGGGGGCCCTGCCCCGGATTTCCGGCCGCTCAGGCGGGATAGGTGCCGGTCTGGGCCATCTGCATCAGGCGCGCGATGCGCTCCTCGGTGGCCGGGTGGGTCGAGAACAAATTGGCGATGGCGCCGCCCGAGAGCGGGTTCATGATCATCATCTGCGCCGTGGCAGGGTGTTCTTCGGCCGCCTGGAACGGGATGCCCTGGGCGTAGCGGTGGATCTTGTCCAGTGCGCTGGCCAGTGCCTGCGGGTCGCCGCTGATCTCGGCGCCGCCGCGGTCGGCTTCGAATTCACGTGCGCGCGAGATTGCCATCTGGATCAGCGATGCCGCCAGCGGGGCCAGGATTGCCACGGCAATGCTGGCGATCGGGTTGCTGCGGTTGCCGTTCTCGTCGCGGCCGCCGAAGAACATCGCCATGTTGGCCAGCGCCGAGATCGCACCGGCCATGGTGGCGGCGATGGTCGAAGTCAGGATGTCGCGGTGGCGCACGTGCGCCAGCTCATGCGCCATCACGCCGCGCAGTTCGCGCTCGGACAGCACCCGCAGGATGCCGGTGGTGGCCGCCACCGCGGCGTGCTCCGGGTTGCGGCCGGTGGCAAAGGCGTTGGGCGCGTCTTCGTTGATCAGGTACACGCGCGGCATCGGCAGGCCGGCGCGCTGCGCCAGGTCCTGCACCATGCCGTAGAACTGCGGCGCGCTGCCGGCGTCGACTTCCTGCGCGTTGTACATGCGCAGGACCATCTTGTCCGAGAACCAGTAGGAGAAGAAGTTCATGCCCAGCGCAAGCAGCAGCGCCATCATCATGCCGCTGCGCCCGCCGATCATGCCGCCGATGACGATGAACAGCGCCGTGATGGCCGCCATCAGCATGAAGGTCTTGACCCAGTTGAACATTGCGGTGATCTCCGTGTAATCGTGAGCCGCGTCCCGGGGGAAAGCGGACGCGATGACCGTTAGATAGGGGGCGATACCCGAAAATTCAACGGCTGTTCAACGGTTTCAGGGGGGAGCCGTGGCCGCTTGCGCCGGCCGGGGCGGTGCCGCCGGCACTTATGCCGCCATGTGCGGCCAAGGCCCGTCCGATCATGCCTGCGCGGCGCCGTTGCCGGGTACCGCGCAGCGCGTGCCCGGCGGCAGCGGCAGGGCCTGCAGGAACTGCTGCGCCGGCTGGCGGCGCCCGCCCGGCTTCTGCAGCTCGGTGACCTGCAGTGCGCTGCCCTCGCCGCAGGCGATGAGGACGCCGGCGGCGTCGGCCGCCAGCACTGTGCCGGGCGGATGCGGCAGGCTGCTGGCGGCGGCCAGCGGCACGGCCTGCCAGCACTTGATCACGGTATCGCCGACCTGCACCGTCGCGCCCGGGAAGGGGTTGAACGCGCGCACCTGGTTGGCCAGCGCCGCGGCCGGGCGGCGCAGGTCCAGCGGGGCCTCGTCCTTGGCGATCTTCTCGGCGTAGGTGACGCCTTCGGCCGGCTGCGGCGTGGCGGCCAGCGCGCGGCCGGCGGCGAGCTCCTGCAGCGCTGCCACGGTCATGCGCGCGCCCAGCGCGGCCAGCGTGTCGTGCAGCGTGCCGGTGGTGTCGTCCGGGCCGATCGGCACGGCCGCGCGCGTGAGCATGTCGCCGGTGTCCAGGCCTTCGTCCATCTGCATCAGCGTGATGCCGGTCTCGGCATCGCCCGCCTCGATGGCGCGGTGGATCGGCGCCGCGCCGCGCCAGCGCGGCAGCAGCGAGCCGTGGATATTCAGGCAGCCCAGGCGCGGCAGGGCCAGCACCTCGGCCGGCAGGATCAGGCCGTAGGCGGCCACCACCATCACGTCGGGCGCAGTGCCGGCGAGCGCGTCGATGGCCGCGGCGGCGTCTTCCGGGTACTTGCCCTGGCGGCGCAGCGAGCGCGGCTGCAGCACTGGCCCAAGGCCGCTGGCGGCGGCGAACTGCTTCACCGGGCTGGCGTGCAGCTGCAGGCCGCGGCCGGCGGGGCGGTCAGGCTGCGTCAGCACCGCCACGATGGGAAAACCGGCGGCGTGGATGGCTTCCAGCGCGACGCGCGCGAACTCGGGCGTGCCGGCAAAGGCAACACGCAGGGGTCTGGCTTGGGACATGGCAGGTTCCGTGGCCTGAAACAGGACCGGCCGCTATCGCGGCCGGTTTTTTTGTTCTTCGGAAGTCATAAAGATAACAGACCCCGCGCGGGTGCCGCGCGCTGGCGGCGGGAATCCGGGCGGGCTGTTACATCTTTGTGGCAGGGCGCCGCTTACATGCGGGTGCGCTCGCGCTTCTGCAGCTTGCTCTTGATGCGGTTGAGCTTGAGCGGCGACAGGTATTCGACAAAGACCTTGCCGCGCAGGTGATCGATCTCATGCTGGATGCAGACGGCCAGCAGGTCGTCTGCTTCGAGCTCGAAGCTCTCGCCCTTCTCGTTGAGCGCGCGCACGCGCACCCGGTCGGGGCGCTCGACGCGGTCATAGACCTCGGGCACCGACAGGCAGCCCTCTTCCCACACCTTTCGGTTGTCGCTGGCCCAGACGATCTCCGGGTTGATAAAGACCTGGAGCTGGTCGCGCGTTTCCGAGACGTCGATCACCACCACCTGCTCATGCACGTTGACCTGCGTGGCGGCCAGCCCGATGCCGGGCGCTTCGTACATGGTTTCGGCCATGTCCTTCACCAGCTGGCGGATGCGGTCGTCCACTGCCGCAACGGGTTTGGCAACGGTGTGCAGACGGGGATCGGGGTAGGTCAGGATATCGAGTTTTGCCATGATGCTCAGGCGCAACGCCGGCTGCTGCCGGCAACCGGGCCGCGTTGCGGCGGCGGGTGTTTACATGCAGAATCGGGGCGCAAGTACAAAAATTCAAGGCGCGCCGAAACAGGCACGCTCTCCCGGGTCAATCTGGCCGAAACCACCGGCCGGTCAGGAAAATGCGCGATCTTACCAAAGAACACCAGGCGGCGTCGGGCCGCAGGCTGCACGCGTTCATCCCTAAGCTTGCCTATGCGTTGCTGAGTGCCGCCGGCATCACTGCGGCGGCCGCGCTTCCGGCCCTGGCTGCGGACCTGACGGTCACGCCGGCGCAGCAGGCCGAAGCCCAGCGCACGGCCCAACAGGGCATCCCCGTTTCAGACCTGGCTGCCAATGCGCCGTCGCAGTACACCGTGCGCACGGGTGACACGCTGTGGGGGATCTCGGGCCGCTTCCTGCGCCAGCCATGGCGCTGGCCTGAGCTATGGGGCATGAACCGGCAACAGATCCGCAACCCGCACCTGATCTATCCGGGACAGATCCTGTACCTGATCCAGCGCGACGGCCGCGCCTGGCTGTCGACCACGCCCGCCGGCAGCGGCACGGTGCGCCTGTCGCCGCAGATACGCGGCAACGCCGCCGACGGCGCCGCCATCCTGAGCATCGCGTCTTCCGATATCGAGCCCTTCCTGATCCGCCCGCTGGTGGTCGACCAGGATACGCTGGCCACCTCGGCACGCATCGTCGCCGTGTCCGAGTCGCGCGTCATCCTTGGCCGCGACGATACCGGCTACGCGCGCGGCATCCCCGCCGACGCGCCGCAAGGCAGCGACTGGCAGGCCTACCGTCCGGTCACCCCGGTGCGCGACCCCGTCTCCAATGCCGTGCTCGGCTACGAGGCCGAATACGAAGGCAACGTGCGCCTGGCGCGCGCTGCGCAGGGCCCGGATGCGGTCTCGACCATGCAGGTCACGCAGGCCAGGCAGGAAATGGGCGTGGGCACGCTGCTGATGCCGCAGCCCGCGCGCGAAGCGGCGCGCTATGTGCCGCACGCGCCCGATACGCAACTCGACGGCCGCGTGGCCAAGGTCTATGGCGGGGTCGAGTTCGGCGGCGCCAAGCAGGTGGTGGTGCTCAACCTCGGCAGCCAGGCCGGGGTGGAGCCCGGGCATGTGCTGGCGCTGTCGCGCACTGGCGAGACCGTCGCCGACAAGACCGACAGCAACCGCGCCATCCGCCTGCCCGACGAGCGCTACGGCCTGGCCTTTGTCTTCCGCGTGTTCCCGGGGGTGTCGTATGCGCTGGTCACCGACGCC
This sequence comes from Cupriavidus sp. FW305-27, assembly GCF_058787995.1. Lineage (NCBI taxonomy): Bacteria > Pseudomonadati > Pseudomonadota > Betaproteobacteria > Burkholderiales > Burkholderiaceae > Cupriavidus > Cupriavidus sp. FW305-27. The sequence continues at coordinate 11,752 of NZ_JBYTAG010000034.1, read as the reverse complement.
TCCAACGTGATCGCGGTCGGCGACCGGGCGACCTCGCCGCGCTGAGCCGGTCTTGGCGACATCGCAGGCGGCCCTGGCGGCCGCCGCTTCTCTTTGCCATGCAGGCGCTGCCCGGCAGCTCACCACGCGCGATCCCGACGAGCTGAAGGCGTGGCTGCAGCTCGCCTGCGCGCCCGGGGTCGGCCCGGTCACGGTGCGCCTGCTGCTGACCGCATTCGGGTTGCCGCAGCAGATCCTGGCGCAGAGCGTGGCAGCGCTGTCGTCCGTCGTCCCCAAGAAACACGCCCGCGCGGTGCTGGCCAGGCCCGGCACCGGGCTGCCGGCACTGGTCGAACGCACCCTCGCCTGGCTCGGCACGCCCGGCAACCACGTGGTCACGTTTGGCGACGACGCCTACCCTGCCCGCCTGTTCGACCTGCCCGACCCGCCGCCGCTGCTATATATCAAGGGCGATCCTGCGCTGCTGGCGCGTCCTGCGGTGGCCATCGTCGGCGCGCGTGGCGCCACCGAGCAGGGCAAGCGCGATGCGCAGGCCTTCGGGCGGGCGCTGTCCGAGTCGGGGCTGGCGGTGGTCTCGGGGCTGGCGCTGGGCGTCGATGCCGCCGCCCATGCCGGCGGGCTGCAGGGTTGCGGCGGTACCGTCGCTGTTACGGGTACGGGGGCCGACCGGGTCTATCCGGCCGAGAACCTGGCGCTGGCCCACGAAGTGGCCGCGCGCGGCGCGATCGTCACCGAATTCCCGCTCGGCATGCAGGGCCTGCCCGCCAACTTCCCGCGCCGCAACCGTATCATCGCCGCCCTGGCACGCGGGGTGCTGGTGGTGGAGGCCGCGGCGCGCTCGGGCTCGCTGATCACCGCACGGCTGGCGGCCGACCTGGGGCGCGAGGTATTTGCGGTGCCGGGCTCGATCCACGCGCCGCTGTCAGCCGGCTGCCACCTGCTGATCCGCCAGGGAGCGAAGCTGGTGGAGCGCGTGGAGGATGTGCTGGAAGAGATCAACCTGCTGCCGGCACCTGCCCGCCCCGCTGCCGCGCGCGTTCCCGCGTCCGTACCGGAGCAACCAGATCTTTCTGACTTTGCCGGCCACGCCGACCCCCTGCTGGCCGCTCTCGGCTACGATCCGGTTACGCTGGATGCGCTGTGCGAGCGCAGCGGCCAGCCGCCGGAAGCCGTCGCGGCGCGCCTGCTGGAACTGGAACTGGCCGGGCACGCCGAGCGTCTACCGGGAAACGTGTTTCGGCGGCTTGGGTGAGCCGCAGCGCAATACCGATACAATCGCCGGCAGCCCGCGTGCCGCGGGCGCCTCATGTTTCCGATGCCATGACCGTTTACTTTCCAGAACGTGACGCAGGCGCCATTGCCGGGTGCCTGGCAGCGCGGCCGCAGGGCCGCCTGGTGGCCTGCCTGTGCGCGCAGTGGTGCGGCACGTGCCGGGACTACCTGGCGGCGCTGACCGCGCTGGCCTCGCGCCATCCGGAGGATTGCTTCGTCTGGATCGACATCGAGACGCACGCGGATGCGCTTGGCGATATCGATATTGAGAATTTCCCGACGCTGCTGGTGCAGCCTGCGTCGGGCGGCACGCCCCAGTTCTATGGCACCCTGCTGCCGCACATCGAGGTGCTGGAACGCATGCTGAGCCGCGGTGCGGCGATGCCGGCGAGTGCCGAAGACGTGCCGCAGGTGCTGGACTGGTTGCTTGCCGGGGGGAGCAGCGCCGCCTAGGTGGCGACAGGGTCGGCGGCGGGGCTTGCTTGCACCGCCGTTGAAAGCGCGCTTATTATTGGCGCCTCATAGCCCCCCGGCGTTCTGATTACTTCGTTTGTAGTGCAATTCGCGGGTTGCCGGATGCAGCTCGCAAGGACCCTTCCCATGTCAAAAGCCCTCATCATCGCGGAAAAACCGTCGGTCGCGGCGGATATCGCCCGTGCCCTCGGGGGGTTTACCAAGCACGACGAGTATTTCGAGAGCGACGACTACGTGCTGTCCTCCGCCGTCGGCCACCTGGTCGAGATCGCCGCGCCGGACGAATACGAGGTCAAGCGCGGCAAGTGGAGTTTCGCCAACCTGCCGGTGATCCCGCCGCATTTCGACCTGCGCCCGATCGCCAAGACCGAGTCGCGCCTGAAGGTGCTGAACCGGCTGATCAAGCGCAAGGACGTCACCGCCCTGATCAACGCCTGTGACGCGGGACGCGAAGGCGAACTGATCTTCCGGCTGATCGCGCAACAGGCCAAGGCCAAGCAGCCGGTGCGCCGGCTGTGGCTGCAGTCGATGACGCAGCAGGCGATCCGCGATGGCTTCGCCAGCCTGCGCGAAGACGAAGACATGCTGCCGCTGGCCGACGCCGCGCGTTGCCGCTCCGAGGCCGACTGGCTGGTCGGCATCAACGGCACCCGCGCCATGACCGCCTTCAACAGCAAGGGCGGTGGCTTCTTCCTGACCACCGTGGGCCGCGTGCAGACGCCGACGCTGTCGATCGTGGTGGAGCGTGAAGAGAAGATCAAGCACTTCGTGCCGCGCGACTACTGGGAAGTGCGGGCCGAGTTCATCGCCGCCGCCGGCCTGTATGAAGGCCGCTGGTTCGACCCCAAGTTCAAGAAGAGCGAGTTCGATCCCGAGGCGCGCGAATCGCGCCTGTGGAGCGAGGCCGAGGCCAAGAGCATCGTCGCCGCCTGCCGCGACAAGCCGGGCACCGTCACCGAGGAATCCAAGCCGTCGACGCAGCAGTCGCCGGCGCTGTTCGACCTGACCACGCTGCAGCGCGAGGCCAACTCGCGCTTCGGCTTCTCGGCCAAGAACACGCTCGGCCTGGCGCAGGCGCTGTATGAAAAGCACAAGGTCCTGACCTACCCGCGTACCGATGCGCGCGCGCTGCCCGAGGACTACCTGGACACGGTCAAGCAGACCATGGACATGCTGGCCGACAGCTCGCCCAACTACCTGCCGCACGCCAAGAAGATTCTGGCGCAGGGCTGGGTCAAGCCGAACAAGAAGATCTTCGACAACAGCAAGATCAGCGACCACTTCGCCATCATCCCGACGCTGCAGGCGCCAAAGAACCTGTCCGAACCGGAGCAGAAGCTGTACGACCTGGTAGTGCGCCGCTTCCTGGCGGTGTTCTTCCCGGCGGCCGAGTTCCAGGTCACCACCCGCATCACGGAAGTCGCCGGCCACCACTTCAAGACCGAAGGCAAGGTGCTGGTCAACCCGGGCTGGCTGGTGATCTACGGCCGCGAGGCGCAGGGCGACAAGGACGCCGCCAACCTGGTGCCGGTGGCCAAGGACGAGAAGGTCAAGACCGACAAGGTCGAGAGCGTCGGCCTGACCACCAAGCCGCCCGCGCGCTACAACGAAGCCACGCTGCTGTCGGCGATGGAAGGCGCCGGCAAGCTGGTGGACGACGACGCGCTGCGCGAGGCCATGGCCGGCAAGGGCCTGGGCACGCCGGCGACGCGCGCGGCCATCATCGAAGGCCTGCTGACGGAAAAATACCTGGTGCGCGAAGGCCGCGAGCTGATTCCGACTGCCAAGGCGTTCCAGTTGATGACGCTGCTGCGCGGCCTGGGCGTGCAGGAACTGACGCAGGCCGAGCTGACGGGCGAGTGGGAACACAAGCTCTCGCAGATCGAGCGCGGGCGCCTGAAGCGCGACGAGTTCATGCTTGAGATCGCGCAGATGACCCAGCAGATCGTCAAGCGCGCCAAGGAATACGACAGCGACACCATCCCGGGCGACTACGCCACGCTGGACACGCCGTGCCCGCAATGCGGCGGACAGGTCAAGGAGAACTACCGCCGCTTTGCCTGCACCGCGTGCGAGTTCTCGATCAGCAAGATCCCGGGCGGGCGCCAGTTCGAGATCGAAGAGGTCGAAGAACTGCTGCTGAAGAAGGAAATCGGTCCGCTGCAGGGTTTCCGCAGCAAGATGGGCCGTCCGTTCGCCGCCATCCTCAAGCTGGGCAAGGACGACGAAGGCCATTACAAGATGGAATTCGACTTCGGCCAGAACGACGACGACAACGACGGCGAGCCGGTCGACTTCAGCGGCCAGGAGCCGGTGGGCACCTGTCCGAAGTGCGGCGGCTCGGTGTTCGAGCACGGCATGAAGTACGTCTGCGAGAACAGCGCGACCAGCCCCAAGAGCTGCGACTTCACCACCGGCAAGATCATCCTGCAGCAGGAAATCAGCCGCGAGCAGATCGGCAAGCTGCTCACCGACGGCAAGACCGACCTGCTGACGGGGTTCAAGTCGTCGCGCACCGGCCGCAACTTCAAGGCCTTCCTGGTCAAGCAGCCGGACGGCAAGATCGGCTTCGAGTTCGAGGCGCGCGAGCCCAAGGCGGGCGCCAAGACGGCGGCGAAGACCACGGCCAAGGCGGCATCGAATGGCACGGCCGAGGCGGCGCCGGCAACCAAGACGGCAGCGAAGACCGCGGCCAAGACGCCAGCCGCCAAGGCTCCGGCCACCAAGGCACCGGCCAAGAAGGCGGCAGCCAAGAAGGCCCCCGCCAAGACCGCCGCGGCCAAGAAGTCGCGCGCGGCGGCCGCCGGCGAGTAAGCGTCAGCGCGTCACGGCAAAACGCCCGGCATCGCCGGGCGTTTTGCTTTGGGTGGATCGGCCTAGGTAGCCGCTCAGGTGCGCACGGCTTGCGTGCCGTGGCTGGCGGCTGGCGCCGGCTGCGCTTCCTTGCCGCGTACCTGCCCTTCTTCGAGCAGGAAGTCGATAAAGGCGCGCACCTTGGTCGGCAAGAACTTGCGGCTCGGGTAGACCACGCTGACATCGCGCCGCGGCAGCTGGTATTGCGGCAGCACATGCACCAGCTTGCCGGATTCGATATTGGGACGCGCCAGGTAGGACGACAGCATGGCCACGCCCATGTCGGCCAGCGCCGCCTGGTGGGCCAGCTCGGCATTGCTGCACAGCAGCCCCGGGCGGATCGGCACGGTCACCTCGCCTTCCGGGCCCAGCAGCGTCCATTCGTGCTCGGCGCTGGGCAGGCGCATGGCAATGCAGCGGTGGTGGCTGAGTTCATGGGCATGGCGGATCGGCGCGTGCGCCGCCACATAGCCCGGCGATGCGCACAGGATCACTTCGGCCGACAGCAGCGGGCGCGCCACCAGGTGCGAGCCCAGGCCCAGGTCGGACAGCATCACGGCCACGTCGCGGCCTTCTTCGACGATATCGACGTTGCGGTCCGACAGGATCACGTCGAACACCACGTCCGGATACAGCTGCTGGAAGCGCGCCAGCAATTCCGGCAGCAGGTGCAGGCCGAACATCACCGGGGTGACCAGCCGCAGCGTGCCTGACAGCGACTGGCTGCGCGCCGTGACCACGCTTTCGGCTTCTTCCACGTCTTCCAGGATCTGCTGGCAGCGCTGCAGGTAGGTTTCGCCGGCGTCGGTCAGCGACAGGCTGCGGGTGGTGCGGTTGAGCAGGCGCGTGCCCAGGTGGCTCTCCAGGTCGGCCACGTAGCGCGTCACCACTGCGTTGGACATTTCCAGCTGCTGCGCTGCACGCGCGAAGCTTCCCAGTTCCACCACCTTGGAAAACACACGCATCGATTGCAGGCGATCCATGACACAGTCTCCCGGTTCTGCGCTGAATTCTTACGTAATCAGCCTATTTTATTGTTCGAATCAAAACTAATCATTGTGGATCCTGATATTTATTGATATGAGGGAAATGCCTAATATCTAGCCATCGGATGCCGCAATGCAACATAGTCTTTCGTCGAAGTGACGGCTCAGGCATCCATGCAATAGAGAAAGCCTGAATCATGAAAACCAACCGCTACGCCCTGATCGCTGTCGCCACCCTCGCCGCCGCCCTGTCGGCCGCACCGGCCTTTGCCAAGAACGGCAAGTTCGATGTGTTCACCGACGGCGCCAAGGTAGCCAAGTTCGATCCGTACACCGACGGCGCCCGCACCGGCAAGTTCGATCCGTACGTCGATGGCGCCCGCACCGGCAAGTTCGATCCGTACGTCGATGGCGCCCGCACCGGCAAGTTCGACACCTACACCGAAGGCGGCAAGTACGACACCACTACCGATCGCGCGCCGCTGTAAGGCCGCCTGGCCGCCTCAGGCCTGCCTCCCCGGCGGTCTCTGGCAGCGCGATCCCGGGGCCGCTTCCTCCGCTTGTGCGGCCCCGCCTGCTTCAAACCTGGTCTCCACAGGTCCTTGGGGGAGCGCCTTGCAGCCTCTCCGCCTTTATTGGAGAAAAAGCCCGCACCGGTTCCGGTTGCGGGCTTCTTTGTTTCTGCATCCGGCGGCTTTGCAAGCACTGGCGAATGATTATGCCAGACGCCGCAAATGAAAAACGGGCCATGACGGCCCGTTTTGCTGACCACTACGACTTCTTAGTCGTCGTAGTGGTGGCGATGGTGCTTGTGCTTCTTGCGCTTGTAGCTGCTCTTGTAATAGCGGCGGTGGTCATCGTCGTACGAGTTGCTGCGCGAGACATTGCCGCCCAGCGCCGCACCCGCGCCGCCGCCCAGGCCGGCGCCGATCAGGCCACCGGTGCGGCCGCCCATGGCGTTGCCAGCTGCGGTGCCGGCACCGCCACCCAGCGCGCCGCCGATGATGGCACCGGTGCGCTCACGGCGGTTGGAGGTCACTGCGCCACCGGCGCCGCCGCCCACTGCACCACCGATCACTGCGCCGGTGCTGCCGCCCAGCGCGCCGCCCACCGCGGCACCGGCGACGCCGCCGAGTGCGCCGCCCAGGGCGTTGTTCATGTCACTCGCGACGGCCGGCAGCGCGCAGGCCGCCAGGGCGAGGGCAATGGTCAGATTGCGAACGGGATGGCGAGTCATATCTTTTTTCCTCGAATTGCCATGATGTGTCGCAAGTGTAGAGAAGGAGCCGCACCCTTGCTGTAACTACCTGTAAAGCCCTGTAACCCGCTACAGAAACGGTATCCGTGCATTACAAAAGCGCGGTAAACACGCAACACTTGATAAAAAGACAGGCGATCAAGTGATCGCCTGTCTGCTTTGTATGCCGCCGGCCCCGCAGGAGGACGGCGTTCAGCGTGTGCTCAGCAGCACTTGCCCTGCCCGCCGCCGTAGCGTGCCTCCTGGCGCTCGCGGAAGAATTCCTCGTAGCTCATCGGCTCGCGGTCGGGGTGGGTGCTTTCCATATGGGCCACGTAGGTCTGGTAGTCGGGCAGCCCGACCATCAGCCTGAGCGACTGCCCCAGGTAGCGTCCCATCGTTCCGAGTTGTTCCAGCATGGCGGGCTCCGGTATCAGGACTGGGCCGAGGCGGCGCCCGGCAGCGGCTCGAACGGCGTTTCCTTGTCGGTCGGGCGCTTCGCGGCGCGCGCCTGCAGCGCGGTCTTGAAGCCGTAGAACACGATCGACAGCACCACCAGCATGAACAGCGCGCACAGGCCGGCGTCCAGGTAGTCGTTGAAGACGATGCGGTGCATCTGCTCCATCGACTTGGCCGGGGCCAGCACCTTGCCTTCGGCAATGGCGGCGCTGAACTTGGCGGCGTGGGTCAGGAAGCTGACCTTGGGGTCGGCATGGAACAGCTTCTGCCAGCCGGCGGTCAGCGTGCAGATCAGCAGCCACACGGTCGGCACCAGCGTGACCCAGGCGTACTGGCCGCGCTTCATTTTGACCAGCACGCAGGTGCCCAGCACCAGCGCCACCGCGGCGAGCATCTGGTTGGAGATGCCGAACAGCGGCCACAGCGTGTTGATGCCGCCCAGCGGATCGACCACGCCCTGGTACAGGAAGTAACCCCATGCCGCCACGCACAGCGCGGTGGCGGTCAGGTTGGCGACCAGCGAATCGGTCTTGCGCATCGACGGGATAAAGCTGCCCAGCAGGTCCTGCAGCATGAAGCGGCCGGCGCGGGTGCCCGCGTCGACGGCGGTCAGGATGAACAGCGCCTCGAACAGGATGGCGAAGTGGTACCAGAACGCCATCATGGCCTGGCCGCCCACCACCTGGTGCAGGATATGGGCGATGCCCACGGCCAGCGTCGGCGCGCCGCCGGCGCGCGAGAGGATGGTGTTTTCGCCGACGTCCTTGGCGGTCTGCACCAGCACGTCAGGCGTGATCACGAAGCCCCAGATCGAGACCGCGTGCGCCACCGCTTCCGGCGTGGTGCCGATCACGGCCGCCGGGCTGTTCATGGCGAAGTACACGCCCGGCTCGATCACCGAGGCGGCTACCAGTGCCATGATCGCGACGAACGATTCAGCCAGCATCGCGCCGTAGCCGATAAAGCGCGCGTGGGTCTCGTTCTCCAGCAGCTTGGGCGTGGTGCCCGACGAGATCAGCGCGTGGAAGCCCGACACCGCGCCGCAGGCGATGGTGATGAAGAGGAACGGAAACAGGTTGCCCGACCACACCGGTCCGCCGCCTTGCGCGAACTGCGTGAAGGCCGGCATCTTCAGGTCCGGGGCGACGATCAGGATGCCGACCGCCAGCGCGATGATGGTGCCGATCTTCAGGAAGGTCGACAAGTAGTCGCGCGGCGCCAGCAGCAGCCACACTGGCAGCACGGCGGCGATAAAGCCGTAGATGATCAGCATCCACGTCAGCGCCTTGCCGTCATAGGTGAACAGCGGCGCCAGCACGGCGCTCTCGTGTACGTACTGGCCGCCGATGATGGCCAGCATCAGCAGCACGAAGCCGATCACCGACACCTCGCCGATGCGGCCCGGGCGGATATAGCGCGTATAGATGCCCATGAACAGCGCGATCGGGATCGTCACCGCCACGGTGAACGTGCCCCACGGCGAGTCGGCCAGCGCCTTCACCACGATCAGCGCCAGCACCGCCAGGATGATGACCATGATCATGAAGCAGCCGAACAGCGCGATCATGCCCGGGATCGTGCCCATCTCGGACTTGACCAGGTCGCCCAGCGAGCGGCCGTCGCGGCGCGTGGAGATGAACAGCACCATGAAGTCCTGCACCGCGCCGGCGAACACCACGCCGGCGAGCAGCCACAGCATGCCCGGCATATAGCCCATCTGCGCGGCCAGCACCGGGCCGACCAGCGGGCCGGCGCCGGCGATGGCGGCGAAGTGGTGGCCGAACAGCACCGCCTTGTTGGTCGGCACGTAGTCCAGGCCGTCGTTATGGCGCCACGCGGGCGTCATCCGTTTGGGATCGAGCTGCATCACCTTGTCGGCGATAAAGCGGCTGTAGTAGCGGTAGGCGATCAGGTAGATGCAGAGCGCGGCAACCACGATCCACAGCGCGCTGACGGCCTCGCCGCGCGCCAGCGCGACAGTGCCGAAGGCAAACGCGCCAAGGACGGCGACAGCCAGCCACACCAGGTGTTCTCCGATGCGATTCATAGTGAAGGGTCTCCTCAGACCGGGATATGGATAGCCTGCGGCGGCGAAAGACTGGTAACAGGCAACTGGCAGGATCGGCAGCGGGGGTGCGCCGAGGGCGGGCAGCGGGGGCAATCCGGCGGTGAGGGTGTCTCCTGGGATAGCTGCTGCGCGCCCGGTTGTGTCGTCGTTTCCGGATCTCGTCTTGCAGGCAGGCGACGCACCGTCCGGGTGTGGACGGTGCACCAGCTGCGTCCGCGCATGCGCCCTGCTGGGGCGGCGGCGCGATCGGCGTGTAGTATTGACACCCGCCAAACCCCGCACAAGCGCGTAACTACGCAGCACTTCTGCGTAGTACTACGCAAATCGACGGTGGCATGCCGCCTGCGCGGCATCGGTGTTTACCCCCGGTCCCCCCGCACTCGTATGAAACTCCGCCAGAAGATCCTGTTGCTAGCCGTGGCGCCACTTGCGGTTGCCATGCTGGGCATCGCACTTGCCGTGCGCTTCCAGGCCACGCAGCTCGCGCAGCATGAACGCGCGCTGGTCGAGGCCGCCTACCTGCAGAGCAAGGAAACCGAGCTGCGCCACTACGTAGAACTGGCGCAGAGCGCGATCGCGCCGCTGGTGCGCTCCGGGCGCACCGACGCCGCCACCCGGCAGGCCGCGATGGAGGCACTTGCGCGGCTGGACTACGGCCCCGACGGCTATTTCTTCCTGTATGACCTGCACGGCCGCAACCTGATGCACCCGCGTCAGCCCGAACTGGTCGGCCAGGACCTGTGGACGCTGCGCGACCCGCAGGGCGCGCTGACCATCCAGCAACTGATTGCCGCGGCCAAGGGCGGTGGCGGCGCGGTGCGCTACCTGTGGAGAAAGCCCTCGTCGCAGCAGCTGGCGCCCAAGCTCGGCTATGTGGTGGCGGTGCCCGAATGGGGCTGGATGGTGGGCACCGGCATCTACCTGGATGACGTGGAAAGCACGCTGCGCCAGCTCGATGCCCGTGCCGAGACCGATATCCGCCAGACCATGGCCTGGATCGGCGTGATTGCCGGCATCAGCATCCTGCTGGTCGCCGCCAGCGGCCTGGCGCTGAACGTCAGCGAGCACCGCGAGGCCGACGCCAAGCTGCGCCAGCTGGCGCAGCGCGTGGTGCAGTCGCAGGAAGAAGAGCGCGCCCGGCTCTCGCGCGAGCTGCACGACGGCATCAGCCAGCTGCTGGTGTCGGTCAAGCTGGTGCTGGAAACCGCCACCAACCGCCTGCGCCTGGCCCCGGCCGAAGGCGCCGCGGTGGCGCCGGTGCTGGGCATGGCGCTGAACCGGCTCGATACCGTGTTCAATGAAGTGCGCCGCGTGGCGCGCAACCTGCGCCCCGCCCTGCTCGACGACCTGGGCCTGTACGCCGCGCTGCAGCACCTGGCGCGCGAGATGCAGGGCGGCAGCGGGCTGGAAATTGCGGTGACTCAGAGCGGCACCCCGCGCGAACTGCCCGACGAGCAGGCCACGGCGCTGTTCCGGATCGCCCAGGAAGCCTTGACCAACGTCGAGCGCCATGCCGGCGCGCGCCGGGTCGTGGTGGCGCTGGCCTTCGATGCCGATGCCACGCGCCTCACCGTGCGCGACGACGGGCATGGCTTCGACGTGGCGCGCATGCAGGAGGACCCGCAGCGCGGCATCGGACTGCGCAACCTGCGCGAGCGCATCGCCGCGCTGTGCGGGCAGTTCGACATCGTTTCGGGCATGGGCGGCACCCAGCTGGTCGCTTCACTGCCGCTGGCCAGGCCCGCGGCCATTGCGCACGATCCCGTTTCAGCAGGACCCTCGCCGTCATGACCCAGCTAGCCGACTCCGCCGAAGTGCCCGCCCGCGTATTACTGATCGACGACCATGCGCTGGTGCGCGACGGAATGCGCATGCATCTGGCGCTGCAGCCCGGCCTGCGCGTGGTCGGTGAAGCCGACGACGGCGAGGCCGCGCTGGCGTGGCTGGACCGAGCCGGTGCCGCCGAGCTGCCCGACCTGGTCATCACCGATATCGGCATGCGCGGCATGGGCGGCATTGCCCTGGCCGCGGCGCTGCATGACCGCTATCCGGAACTGGCGGTGCTGATCGTGTCGATGCACGACAACCTGGAATACGTGCGCCAGGCGGTGCGTGCGGGTGCGCGCGGCTATGTGCTCAAGGACGCGCCCGCCGACGAGCTGATGGCGGCGATCCAGTCCGTGCTGGCCGGACGGGTCTTCTACAGCGCCCGCATTGCGCGCGGCATGGCCGAGCAGAGCCCCGCCGCAGGGCCGCTCGATGCGCTCACGCCGCGCGAGCGCGACATCCTGCGCGGCATCGGGCGGGGCCTGGCCAACAAGGAGATCGCGGCGCAGCTGGGGGTTTCGGTGCGCACGGTGGAGACGCACCGGCTGAACCTGAAGCGCAAGCTGGGGATCGAGG